>JACDEG010000233.1:0-3336 GCA_013816505.1 Pyrinomonadaceae bacterium
GCGTCACGCCATCGAAGCCGGTCGCCTCGCATACATCGCCGGGCGAATGCCGAAGCGACTCTATGCCAGCGCGTCGAGTCCGCTGACCGGGGCGATCAAATGAAAGCGACGCATGCGTGACCGAGGACGCTGATGCCAATTTCTCAGCCGTGACAGGTAAATCGTGACAGGTGACAGGACAGACCTAAGCGATTGCGGAATGCAGATTTCGGATTGCCGATTGAAGGACAAGTTGAGTCTCTTGTCATCCGCAATCACCAATCCGCAATTATCTTGTCACCTGTCACCTGTCACCCGTCACGTTTGAGAAATTCAGAGTACGTGAAGCCGGTCGGCAACCACCGACCGGTTTTCGTCTTTTCAGGGGAGGGTCGGATTGGTGGCTCGCGGCGTGATGTTCGCCGTCGTCCCATTGCGGCGAAAGTCGCGCGCGTTGTCGTTGGTGTCGGCGGCGTTGGGTGTGCGGATCAGGTCGTTGGTCGTCCCGCCGGTGAACAGCATCAACGTGCCTTCGCCGAACGTGACGAACACGGGTGCCGGAGCGGACGAGCCGCCCTGATATGTGAGTCCGTCAAGCTTAACGCCGCTGATCTCGATCTTGATGCCGCCTGTCGTGTTGTTGAGGTTGAATCCATTCGGCGCGTTCGTCATGCCGGCGTCAAAGTCAGCCGTCACACCGTAGGCTTGCGCGCCGTTGGCAATCAGATAATAAGAACGCGGCCCGATCAACGTGGTTCGACTGCCGACTACGCCGGGAAGGACGATGGTCAGCACGCCGGTGCCGGCACCGCTCTGACGAAACGAGATGACAAGTCCGCTAATGTCGAGCGTGCGATCCGAGACGTTGTATAACTCGACAAAGTCGCGCGCCTGCGCGTTGCCGGAATCAATTCCGATGACCGCTTCATTGATGATGACCTGATCGATTGAGACCACCGGCGGCGGCGAGACTTCGAGCGTGGCGACGTTACTAGTGACGCCGTTCGCCGTCGCCGTAATGTTCGCGTTGCCCGCGCCGATGCCGACGGCGAGGCCTGTCAGATTGATCGTCGCCGCCGCCGTGTTGTTCGACGACCACGCGAAGCTGACGCCTGATAGTTCCTGATTGCTCAGGTCAAATGCCCGCGCGTTGAACTGTTGTGCCTGACCGGCACCGACCGAGGCTGAAGTCGGCGTGATGGTGATGCGCGCGACGGGCGGCACAGGGGCGTTGACGGTGAGCGAAGCCATGCCTTCGACGCCGCCAGCGCGGGCGCGGACGGTGCTGATACCCGGCGCGAGGCCGGCGGCGACCGTGCTCGCACCGGTCAATGTACTGAGCGTCGCCGTCAGCGGGTTGCTCGACTCCCAGATGAAAGAGACGTTCGCCATCTCGACTTCGGCGCCGTTGAAGATGCCGAACGCGCGGGCACGGAACGTTTGCGCCGCGTTGGTCTCGATCATGGCCGCCGTCGGTGTGATGGCGATACGTGTGACCGTTGGCGAATTGAATGGCGCGCCGTCGATTTGCGTGCCCGGCGAGAAGCGTCGATTGGCTGCGTTCGGGGCGGCGGAGTGCGCGAAGAAATTCCCGCCCGGCTGTCCGATACCCGCATCGGGCACGCGCGTCAGTGATTGATCCGTGACCGCACTCGTCCCACTCGCGCCGCCGTATGCTTGCGACGCGATGACGACATCAGAAGCGCCGACGCGCAGTTTGAGCGTCACGACATCATCGGCGTTGTTCAATCCGAGCGACGGCGAACTCGCGGTCATGACGACGGCCCCGCCGAAGGCCGGATCGTCGAATGGCGGCGCGCCCCCCCCAAACACCACGATGCTTCCTCCCGCCGCCAAGCCTGTGTTGTCGGCGAACGTGTGACGATTTTGCGACGCGTCGGAAATGACGAGGCCGGAAATGTCGACGGTTTGATCCGACGTGTTCACTATTTCGATGAACTCATCTTCGGAGCCGTCGCGCCTTCCGTCGCGGTTGGCGTCACCCTGCAAATCAGACGCGGCGCTACCCGGCGGGTCGGCCAGAATCTCGTTGATGCTGAGCGGCAGTTGAACGGAGAGGCTCGTCTCAGCCGAGATCATCCCGCCACGGCCATCGTCGGTGGTGACGTTGATGACGGTCGTCCCGACTCCGACGCCGCGCGCGAGTCCGACCGCATCGATGCTCGCGACGAATGGACTGCGCGACTCCCACGTGAAGAATGCGCCGCTCACAATTCGGTTCGCCGCATCGTAAGCCGTCGCGGAAAACAGTCGCGTCGCTCCGCGATTGATCGTGGCAAGCGCGGGAGTGACCTCGACACGTGAGACCTGCGGCGGCGCGGGCGCGACGGCGAGCGTGACCGTGTTGCTCGCGAGCGTCACCGCCCCGTCAATCGCCGCCACGCTGATTTGAACTGAACCGATTCGCCGCCCGGTGACAGAAGCCGTCGTCACCCCGGCACTTTGATTGGTGACTGAATCGACGGTCAGGATGCTGGCATCGCTCGATGTGAACGTGACGGCTGATGCGGAAAACGGGCGGTTGAATTGATCGAACGCACGCGCCGTGATCTGCGTTGTTTGACCTTCAATCACGGTCGTGGCCGCTGATTCAAGGTCGAGTCGGGTGAGTCGCCCGGTCCGCGCGACGAAGAGCGAACCATCGACATATGTTCCCGGCGAAAATCGTTGCGCCGCGCCGCCCGCCGCGAGCATGTGGCGCACGAAGGCACCAATCACATCAGGCGCGCGCGTAATCGATTGGTTGACGGAATCGCCGGCGAGGTCGTCACCCGCCGCACCGTACGAAAATTGTGTGACGAGATTGCCGTCGGCGTCTCGCACTATCAGAGTGAGGCCGGCGTTGCTGAGCGAAAGCGTTCCCGACGACGCCTCCGTGACGGCGGCGCCGCCGAAGATGAAATTGTTTGGATCAAAAGCTCCGCCCCCAAAAATCACGATGCCGTCATCGACGGGCAGTACAGTGTTGGCCGCGAAGATGTGGCGCGTCGTCTCCGTCGAACCGCTCAACGGGCGCGTCCGCAGCGACCATCCGCTGATGTCGACTGTCGCGTCAGACCCGTTAACAATCTCAACGAACTCGTCGTCGCTGCCGCTGCGTTGGCCGTCGCGGTTAGCGTCGCCCGCCGCGTTGTCAGGAGGGTCGGCCAGTATTTCGTTGATAACGAGCGTGCGCGCGACCACCTTCAATTCGTACGTCGCCGAAACGTCGGCGGACGCGTTGGCGGTGATGATCGTCGTGCCTGTCTGCGTCGTAGAAGCGACGGCGAGTCCGGTTTGATTAATGGTCACAATGCGCGTGTCGCTCGATGTATAAGCGATGGGTGCATTGATGAT
>JACDEG010000233.1:3346-4585 GCA_013816505.1 Pyrinomonadaceae bacterium
GATGATTTCGTCGCCGAGCGCGTCGCGCACCGTGGCGCGAATCTGCAACGTGGCGCCGAGCGGAATCGTGTTCGCGGTCGCCGTCAGACTGATGCTCGACGGGCGGGGCGGGGCGCCGCCGTCGGAGATATTGACGGTCGTCCGGTTACTTGCGCGGTCACCGATGCGGACGATGATTGAAGTGCTTCCGGCATCTCTCAAACGCAACGGGAGGGCGACGTGAATCTCGCACAGGCCGGGGAGGTCACGCGAACGCACGACCGCTTCGACGGGTACAGTTTGATTGTCAAACGTGACTGTCACGTCGCCGCCGAGCGTCACACCAGTACCGAATAAAATCAGGCGACGCGGCCCTCCTTCTGCGTCCGTCACGGTGAACGGGCCGGGCCTGAGCATCGCGGCATCGAGGGCGATGGCTTCGCCGACGCCGTTCGCGCTTCTGGTGAAGATGCCGGGCGCGGCGGGCGCGATGACGACAGGAACGCGCGTCTCGAAGCCGTCAGGATTTCGCACCACGAGTTGTGCGACGCCGGGTGGCGTGTCGGCGGGAATGTGCAAGTTGATCTGCGCGGGCGAGACGAAAAAAAGCTGCGCTGATCGCCCGTCGACGGTGACGCTTGTGTTCGCCAGCGTCAAAGGAAACGAGCCGTCACTTTGCCGTTGTGCCTCGACGCTTGTCAGAGCCAATCTCGCGCCCCTCACGATGGCGATGGAGTCTGGCGCGAATGCTTTTTCGGTCGCCGGCTCTCTGCCGAAAGAGGCGGCGTTCAATACCTGCAAGTCAGTAGAGAACGGCGCGCGCTCTGGAATAGTCGCCACGTAAATCTCGGCGTTGTTGGCGAACTCGATTGATGAAACGGAGTCGGTCAGCGCGCGCGGAAAGTTGAAAGCGACGATGACGCCGATGTCGTCGAGCGCGGCAATAACTTCGGCAGTTGCGGCAGCCGGGGCGTCGGTGACGCGCGTCGTCATATCAGTCGGAACGTCGTGGACGTAAAGCTCGACGCTCGCATCAGTATTGCCGCCGTTGACGTTGCGCCGTGTCGCGAAAGCGATTCGCGAGCCGTCACCGCTGATGGTCGGATGAAGCGGCACGTCCGCCACACGCCTGCCGAGCGCAGTGAGCTGACGAAGAAGATTATTCCGCCCGTCAAAAAGAAAAACCTGATTTGCCCCGGCGGAGTTTGCTGCAGAGTAGATAACTCGTTCGCCGTCGTCGCTCATCGCGCGGCCCGGAGT
>JACDEG010000233.1:4595-9274 GCA_013816505.1 Pyrinomonadaceae bacterium
GCCCGGAGTAAATGCGAGTTGATCGACACCGGCCACAACGACGCGCGCGGTATTGGCGATGACGCTTGCAGGGTTGGCGCGGATGTCGATCAACATAAAATCACGGCGGGCAGAAGCGACTTGCCCCGCCGGTGCGGCGTCGTTGATGAAAGCGACGCGCGAACCGTCGCCGCTGATCTTCGCGTCGGTCGAGCCGATCACGCCGCGCGTGTTCGTCACCTGCGTGAAGGCTTGCGTCGCTGAGTCGTGAATGAAAATCTCGAAGTTGCCGTCGGCGTTCTGATTGGCGAGGTCGCGGTTCGAAGCGAACGCAATGAAGCGCCCGTCGTCAGAGATTGAGGGCTGGAAGTTGCCATCGCGCGTGCGCTGCGAAGCCTCGCCGGGCGTGGTGTCGGTAATCTGTCGCAAGCTCCCGCCGTCGAACAAAAACAGTTCCGAGTTGCCGTCCGCGTTCGATCCGAGCGGATCGTTCGTGCTCGCGAAGGCGACGCGCGATGCATCCTGTGACACGGCCGCTGCCGGCGCACGCGACGCGGCGAGTTGCGCGAACGAAGATGTGCCGCCGCTCAAATCAACTCTGATCGCGCGCACGCCCGCCGACCCACCGGCGCCGAAGACGCCCGCCGTCGATTCGAAGACGAGGTAACGACCCTCACCGCTGAGCGATGGATTGAGATTGAGGCTGGCTTCCGGCGTGTTGGTGATCCGCCGCGGCGTCAATGTCTGCGCGTGAAGCGTGTCGGCGCCGCAGCACAGTCCGAAGAATGCAGCAGCGCAAAGTGTGAGGATGACCCTCAGCCTTGAGTGAGAAAGCAAGGCGATGCTCCAATTTCCCGCGTTGACCAAAGGGGCTGTCAGCACGGCATGGTGAGATTGTTGATACGGTTACCGCACGAAGAGAATTTTCGACGACGTGTGAAGAGCCGTCAGCGCGCCGGAGAGATCACGGATTCGAGTAAGGAAATAAACTGAGCGCGCCAATAATTGTTGACGCGCGCATTCTACAGCTTTCGAGACGAATGGCAAACAAATCTCGACAATGATAGCGATTTGTAATTGCGGGCGCCCGCGTTTAGAGGCGGGCTCTGCCCGCCTGTACAGCGTCGAGACGTCGGGCAGAGCCCGCCTCTAAACGGGCGTTGAAGTGGTCGCATCCAATTGCACATTGGTATTGGTCTCGTGCATCAATCACTTAAGGTGAGAAATAGATTTCAAGAGGCAGCGACCACCGGTTCCTGAATCGCCTTCGGTGCATTCAATCGCCGGTCGCGAAACTCGTCGAGCGCGTCGAAGACTTCCAGCGCGTAACGGACGTTATTAAACGGGGCCGAGACCTGCACGCCCTGAATCAAATCGCGAACTTGAAGCAGCGACTCGCGGGCGATTTGTAATCCTTCCTCGCGGGCGGCGTCCTTGCCTTTGTCGGAGGCGACGCGCATCCGCTCCATGATCGATTGGGTGACGCGCACGCCCGGCACTTCGTTATGCAGAAACTCAGCGTTGCGGTACGAGACGAGCGGCCAGATGCCGGCGACGATGGGGATTTTGACGTGCTCGATGCGCTTCAGAAATTCGGACAGTTGATCGATATCGAAGACCGGTTGCGTAATCGCGAACTCGGCGCCCGCCTCGACCTTGAACTCGAAGCGGCGCAGCTCTTCGTCGAGGTTGATCGCGCCGGGGTTGACGCCGACGCCGATGCAGAACGAGGTCGGGCAGCCAATCGGATTGTTGCCGAGGTCGAGGCCGTGATTCAGTTTATTGACCATGTTGGTCAAGCCAATCGAGTCGATGTCGAACACGGCGGTTGCATCCGGGTAAGGACCCATCTTCGGCGGGTCGCCGGTAATCAACAGCAGGTTCCGCAGGCCGAGCGCCGCCGCGCCGAGCAGGTCGGACATCATGCCGAGCAGGTTGCGGTCACGACAGCAATAGTGCAGTACGGATTCAAGGCCGATATCACGCTCGACCAACAGCGCCGTGGCCTGCGCGCTCATCCGCGTTTGTGCGCGCGGACCGTCGGGGATGTTAACGGCGTTGACGCCGGCATCCTTCAACAGGCGAATCTGGTCGAGCGTCTTCGCGGCGTCGCAGCCCTTCGGCGGCAGCACCTCGACGGTCGTGACGAACTCGCCGGCGACCAGACGCCGCGCCCAGTTCGAACGCTCGGCGAGCGGCACCACGCGGATATCCACGGGCGTCAATTCTTCGACGCGCGCCGGGCGAGTCACTTCCACAGCAGCGCCTCGGTGGATTCGCGGCGAGACGGCGCGCACCGCATCGGAGATCAGCTTGATGTGCGCGGGCGTCGTGCCGCAGCAGCCGCCGATGAACTTCACCCCGGCTTGAATCAAACGCTTGGAATACTTCGCCATGTATTCTGGCGAGCACATGTAGAACTGTCGCCCCTGCACGTCGCGCGGAAGTCCGGCGTTCGGCTGCACCGCCAGCTTTTTAGTCGTCAAGCCGCGCATCTTCTCGACGGCTGAGAGAATCGTCGACGGGCCGACGCCGCAGTTGAGTCCGATCACGTCCGCGCCCCATTCGTCGAGCCGTGCGGTGAAGACCTGCGGCGTCGTCCCGAACGACGTGTTGCCGTCGGTCAGAATGGTCATGTGCGCGATGAGCGGCAAGTCGCACAGTTCGCGCACCGCGCGGATCGCCTGACGTATCTCGGAAACGTCCGAGAAGGTTTCGAGGACGAACAGATCGACGCCGCCTTCAAGCAGCGCCGCGACCTGTTCTTTGAACATGTCCTTCGCTTCGTCGAAAGAGGTCGGACCGTAAGGCTCGATGCGTAGACCCAACGGCCCGACCGCGCCCGCCACGTAGCACCGGTCGGCGGCTGCTTCGCGCGCGAGTCGTGCGGCGGCGATGTTGATTTGGCGCAGACTCCCTTCCAATCCGTACTGTTGAAGGTGGTAGGTGGTCGCGCCGAAGGTGTTGGTTTCGAGCACCTCAGCGCCGGCGCGCGCGTACTCTTCGTGGACTTCGCGCACTAGGTCCGGATTGGTGATGTTCAATTCGTCGTAGGAACGATTGATGTAAACGCCTTTAGCGTAGAGCATCGTCCCCATTGCGCCGTCAAAGACGGTGATGTGGTCGCTGTCGAGAAGTTCTTTGAAGGTTTCCATAAGAATTAAGCCGCGATCCGTGATTACAAATCACTCAACAGTGACCGGTGACAAGTGACAGGTGACAGGGACAGCTACCATCATCCGGCTAGCGGAATGCTTTTTGAAACTAACGGGCTGCCTCATGCGCCACACGGAAGATTGCCGCACAGTTGCCATCCCCGGACTTCCGTCTTGTCACCCTTGACCTGTCACTTTTTAGAAATTACCGATTCGGGATTTTACACCAGCCACTTGCGCGAGCGACTTCGGAGCAGCTTCAAACTGGCCTCCGAATCACAAATCAAAAACCTGAAATCGCAAAAAGAAAAAGTCCCGCGCTTAAACAACGCGGGACTTCGGAGAAAAATAAAGGATGCGACGAAAACTTGAAGCGCCGAGCTGTTTAGCCGTTTATTTTACGTGGCCGCAAGTCGCCTTAACTCACCACGTTTTTTCCTCAACCCGCTTATACGCTGCCCGGAGATTGTCTGTCAAGTTGTGTCGCGTGATGACAGCGAGACCAACAAACCGAGGCGTCGTGACGTGAACGGTTCAGCGCCGCTGACAGCGCGGGCAGAAGTAGGTCGAGCGTCCGGCGTGGGCGATGCGGCGGACGCGTGACGCGCAGGCGGTGCATACCTCACCCTCGCGGTCGTAGACGCGCCAGCGCCCTTCGTAAGCCCCGCCGTAATAACTACCGTCGATATTTTCGGGGTCGATGTTGAGCGTCGAGCCATGAGCAATGGATTCTTCGAGCACGTCGAGAATCGCGCGGTGCAAACGTGGAACGCGCCGTGGCGACAACTCGGCGGCGATGGTGAACGGGTTGACGCGCGCGATGAACAGCGCTTCGGCGGCGTAGATGTTGCCAAGGCCGGTGACCTTCGTTTGATCGAGCAGCGTCTCCTTCAGCGTCCGCCGCGAGCGCGCCAGAATCTCGCGAAGGTACAGCGGTGTGAACTCCACCGAGAATGGCTCCGGCGCGAGCGCGCGTAGCGCTTTCGTCTGTTGCAACTCGGTGGCGACGGCGATCTTCATCATCCCGAAGTGACGCTGGTCGGTGAAGACGAGCCGCCGCTCATCGTCGAGGTAGAAAATCGCGTGCGTAAATTTCGGGAGCGGCGCGACCTCCGGCAGCAGCAGGAATCGGCCCGTCATGCGCAGGTGCGTAATCAGCACCGAGCCGTTGTCGAGTTCGGACAGAATGTGCTTGCCGCGCCGCCCGGTTCGTTCGACACGCGCGCCGCGCAGCAGGCCGGAGAATTCGGCGGGCGTCGTGTCGGGCGCGAGGCGAGGCCGCAAAAGTTCGGCGGCGAGGATGCGCCGCCCGCTCACGAGCTTGTCGAGCGCCCGTGCGACTAACTCCACCTCTGGTAGTTCGGGCATAAGTATCAAGTCAAAAGTAAAAGGGTAAAAGGGTAAATACATTGGAAATTAAGTAATCTACCGTTTGCATGTATCATAGCAACATGCAAAAAGAGCATCTTAAATTAAGCGAACCCGACCACAACTTTCTAATGACTGTCGTTTCAAAAGGCCAGTCATCTGCCAGAGTTTTCCGGC
>JACDEG010000695.1 GCA_013816505.1 Pyrinomonadaceae bacterium
ATCTATATCAACCTCTGTGAATCCAGCTGGCAGACCACCTATTTGTGCACGATAATCTGCGGCCTTGGTTTTTAAAGCCACCTTCGGTTTCGGATACTTCTCTCTGATATCTGTTACGCCTTGATTCAAGCCAAAGTATAGGCCCGTAAAATCCTCCCGGAATAAATAGACTGGGTAATAGCCGCTCTGAACGGTGTCAGTAATAAGAATGTCAAAAACTACAATCCAAGGCGTCCGCGCCCAAATACCTTGGCCTGGGCTTCCTTGAAAAATGTATCGATCTGGATCTTCGACTTTGCTTCGTACTATGGCCGGCACCTCGCTCCTGATGAACTCAGCGAGAGGATGTGCCATGAACTCCTGTTCTTTGGCTTTCGGGTATTCGGTTAGTATCAGTTCGAGGCAATTTCGGATGCTCATATTGGTTCACATATTCCGCTACGCGAAGATGTCTGTTATGAAAATAGAGGGAACGGACAAGCTATGCGGCTTGCGGCAGTTCCTCGACCGTGACCTTTAGCCCCAGCGTTTCCAACTTGTGGATGAGCCGCCCTCGTTGCACCTCGACGTGCTGGCGGTCGAAGTAGTCGCCGCCGAGTTCCTGATAGCTCGCCCGGTTCCTCAAGACGTGATAGACGATCACCAGCAGGCTGTGCCCGACCGCCACCAGCGCCTTCTTCTTGCTCATCCGCTTGACGAGCCGCCGATACTGCGCCGCCAGATAGGTCTCTTTGGTATGCGCGGCGGCCCACGCCGCCTGCACCAGCGCCGCACGTAAGTACACGCTCCCCTTCGTCGTCTTCCCGCTCTTGCGCTTACCCGCTGATTCATTGTTGCCCGGACACATCCCCGCCCAACTCGCCAGATGCGCGTCCGTCGCAAAGCGACTCATCTCGACTCCGATCTCGGAGATGATCGTCTCGGCCACTCGTTGACCCACGCCCGGTATCGTCTCAAGCAGTTTCATCGCCTCCGGCACGAAAGGGTCAGTGCTCTGGGCGACCTCCCGCACGATCTGCTCGCTGGCACGCTTGATGGCGGCTTCCAACTCGTCGTAGCGGCGCAGCAACTCCCCCAGCACGAAGCGTTGCGCTGGGGTCAGTCGCCCTTCCATGGCGCGTCGCAACTCCGCTTTCTTCGCCTTCAGCCGCCCGCGCGCCATCTCCGCCAGCTTCGCCGCGTCTGTCTCGCCCTCGGCCAGCGCGCGCAGCATCGCCAGCCCACTCTGACCGAGCGCATCGGAAGCGACCTGCGCCAACTTGAGGTTGCCCGACTCGACCAACTTCTGCACGCGGTTAGCGACCGCGGTGTGCTCCTTGATGAGCGTCTGGCGATACCGCACCAACTCTCTGATCTCACGAATCTCCAGCGGTGGGATGAAACTGGCCCGCAACAAACCGTGCCGCAGCAGGTCAGCCAGCCACTCACAATCTTTGGCATCGGTCTTCCTGCCCGGCACGGCTTTGACGTGATGGGCGTTAACGAGCACCACCTCCAGCACGCCTTCCAGAATGTTGAAGACCGGCTTCCAGTACACACCTGTGCTCTCTATCGCCACGTGCGTGCAGCCCTCCGCCACGAGCCAGTCCGAGAGTCGCAGCAACTCATCCGTCATCGTCGAGAAGGTGCGTGTCTGCTTGCGTCCCTGCTTGATCAGACAGGCAACCACCGTCCGGGCATGTACGTCGAGGCCACAGCAACAAGCGTGGATAATCTCCATCACGTCCTCCGCTGCATGGGCACCGGCGTGAGAACCTTCTGCTCAAAAGAGTCTGTTATGCGTGCTCACCCACGAGGGGCGGCAACAGTGGGTGGTGCCTGTCAAGGTTCTCCGGTCAGGCTAACTAACGGGCTCGCGGCACCAGGATGCTTCGACCTTCTGTCCGCCGATGACCGCGGTAAGGATACGCTCACTCAATCTCATTTTCATCCGGGGTGGCGAACCACGGTTCATGATGGCTAACTTTGAGAACCTCACTTGATCTTTAAGCCGACGGACGAAAGCGCTGCCGGCCTGGTCTTCAGACTAACTGTCAGCAGTTAGCCACCAGAGTTTACACTGCCGTTCGGCGGCTAACTGCTGACGGCTTGCGAAGAGATTACCGACCCGACCCCGCGCTCTGCGCTTCAGCCGTTGACTGTTCAGCCTTGGCTTCGATAGTGCGCGGAGCGTTCGATTCAGCTTCCTCACCCACGATTTCAATGCGACGCGCTTTCACCTCTTCGCGTTTGTGAAGGGTGACGCGCAGAACGCCATTTTTGTATTCAGCCGTGGCACCTTCAGACGACACGGTTTGCGGCAGCGTGAATGACCGAGAGAACGAGCCGTAAGACCGCTCGACGCGGTGGTAATTGTCCGCCTCGCTCTTTTTTTCAAAGCGCCGCTCGCCCCGCAGAGTCAGCACGCTGTTCTCAATCGTCAACTCGAAGTCCTCGCGGTTCATGCCCGGCAACTCGGCCTCCAGCACAAGCTGATCCTTGTTCTCAAAAATATCGACGCTCGGATTCCAAGCGCCGCGCGCAATGCCTTCGTCGCCGAAAGCGCGCCCGAAGTTAGTCGAGAAAAGTCGGTTGACTTCGTCCTGCAGAGTACGCAAATCGCGGAACGGATCGTAACGAGTGATACTCATGTAATACCTCCAAAAGCTTAAAGATTAGGTTTTGACGCTGACAGAGAAGCTTACGCTCAAGAGATTTCATTTGAAGTAACTGTCAGGGCCTGTGAGCGTAAAGGCATAATAAAGGTTGAGTCCTTTCTTGTCAAGTAATGATTGGTCTAAAATATGGAAAGGTCATCTCGTAGCAGATATTCTGTAATAAACGCACTATAGGAAATATAATTTGACAGATAGAAAAAATCAGC
>JACDEG010000696.1 GCA_013816505.1 Pyrinomonadaceae bacterium
ATGTAGAACTGGCAGTTTGCCGAGTCAACGTCCCGCGCGCGGGCTGCGCCGACCACGCCGCGCTCGAAAGGTACGTCGCTGAACTCGGCGGGCAGGTCGGGTTCGTCTGAGCCGCCCATGCCGTCGTCAAACGGGTCGTTGTTGAGGGAGTTCGGGTCGCCGCCCTGGATGACCCCGGTTCGCGGATCGACGCGGTGAAACGCGGTGCCGTTGTAGAAGCCTTCGCCCACCAGCTTCTTGAACCGCCCGACCATCTTCGGTGCCAGGTTCGGGTACAACTCAATCACAATCATGCCGAACTCAGTCTCGACCACCGCCGCCTCTCTGTCCGCCTCCGGTTTGACACCCTTCGTCACGTTCGCCTTCGCCACGCCGCCGTCGTCGTCAAAATCTTTGGTCTCCGTCATGTCGCCGCCGCACCCGACGCCTGAAAGAAGAACGATCAGACACAACAGCAGCGATGCAACGCCCGTACGTCCGCCGCACGATCTGTCCGTTCGCCAAGTTTCTGTTTCAGCCACCAACTCTCCGGGATAATTATTCACTCTCACAGTCTCCGCTTCGGTTTTAATTTGATAAGAGTTTTCAGTCACGCTATTGATGTTCCGTTGCCGCTTCAAAACTGCTTACGGCTGTCCAGCAAGATCGTCACCGGCCCGTCGTTGACGAGTTCCACTTCCATCATCCGGCGAAAGCTGCCGGTCGCGATGTTGCCCGTCACATTCCGGCGTGCCTCGCTCAGAAAATATTCATAGTGCGGCTCGGCCACGTCGGGCGGCGCAGCGTCACTCCATGATGGACGGCGTCCACGGCGCGCGTCGCCATACAGCGTGAACTGCGACACGACCAGCAGCGCCCCTCCCGTCTCCGCGACCGACAAACTCATCCGCCCTTCAGCGTCGTCAAAAACGCGCAGCGCGGCGATCTTCTCGGCGAGGTATTTCGCGTCCTGCTCCGTGTCATCGCGCGCGATCCCTAACAGTACCACCAGGCCGCCGCCAATCTCGCCGACCACCTTACCCTCAACACTCACACTCGCGCGCGTCACGCGCTGCAACACGGCACGCATTCCGTCCTCACCGCAAAACGAAATTATATGTCATGACGCCGCTGACTTTTACCGGCTGCCCTTTGAGTAGTGTCGGCGTGAATTGAGCTTTCAAAGCGGCTTCCTCACTCGCCCCAGTGAGCAGATGATGGCCGCAGATCGCTTTCGCTTTGACCACCTTCCCGGTTTCATCAACCACGATCTTGACGGCGGTTACGCCGTAGATGCGTCCCTCTAAAGCTTTCCGAGGGTACGGCGGAACGGGTTTGCTGGTCGCCTTGCCGTTCAGCACATCAGTCGATGTGTGCGCGTTGTCAGCTTCGGACAGCAACACCGTCTTACGAAATTCCTCATACCTTTTTGTTTGACCATTGTTCGCTAGCATGCAGTAATACCTGTCCAAAGCATTCTCAACTCTGTGGTCTTCCTTACCCGACTGTTTGATCCAGATTTGTAGAGCGCGTTGATAGAGCGGTTCGGCTTCTTTGACATTACCGTTCAGGCTGTAGAACTCGGCGAGGATGAAAGACGATTGAGCGACATCGGTGTGATTCTGGCCCTGCACTTTTTCCTTGATCGCAATGGAGCGCCGCATCAAAGACGCCGCGGCGGCCGTGTCTCTTTTCCAAAAACGCAACAGCGCGAGTCGGGTCAGGGTGTCGCTCACAGGCAGTCCAAACGAAGACTCTGGTTGTTGAAGAATGAGGAGGAGTTTGTATAACTGTTCCGCCTCGCCGTGCTTGCCCTTTTCAAAATATATCGTGGCGAGGTTGAATAAAGAGGTAACGGAAAACTTGGGGTCAGCCTTCAACTCGTTCTCGCTAATTTCGAGCGACCGCTGAGCCAGCGGCAAAGCTTCGTCGTATTTCTTTTGCTTGAATAGGTTCACTACTTCGGTGTTCAGCCGGCTGGCATCCGCGGCCTTCGTAACATCGACCGCCGGCTGTTGAGTAGCGCCCGCCTTAACAGCCGCGGGGACAGAGGGAGTCGAGTTTGTTTGTGCGCCTGTAGAAACAAACAAGAGTAAGGTAAGGCAAATGGCTGTGAGGAGCCGGTTCATAGTCTTGGTTCACCTCCTAAAGATTATTAGTCGCCGCCGCTTTACTTCTCTACTTCTCCAACGCCCGCTCAACTCGGAGCAAGCGTTGAAAATCCTCCGGTGGCGGTAACATGGCTTGCTGATTCAACGTCGCGCAGCAGCGGGCATTTCCCCAGTGTGAAGACATTTTAAGCATTGCGCGATGAGGAAGGCTTGGAGACGGGAAGGGGCAAATTCACCCGCTCATCATGACGCGCTCATCAAGGCGCGCTCGACATCTTGTGGTAGCTCAACAAAGACAAAGTAATCTGCCGGGTACAAGTAATCCTCGCCTTCATTGTCAATCACGCGGATGTAATTAGACTTCGCCGCGCTTCCGTCCGGCAAGACTTGGTAAACCATGCGCGGGGTTAATAAATCCGCATCATCAGTTCTAATGCAAATAGCAAACCGGGGTGGCGATGTCTGACTGTTAGCCATGTCGTTCAATCAAGGTAGTGTTTAATTCTCATCAGCTTTTTGCCGATCCCGTGCGCTTCAAACCAATGTATCTCAGCAAGACGTATCGTACCATCAATCAAGCGGACGTGAGCAACGCCCTTCAGCTTTCTCCAACGCCCTTTCCCAAATCTTCTCTGTAGTACCGGAAGGACACGAATCCTACTGCCGACAGCAATGATTTCAATCTGCGTGATGTCGCCGACGACGATAAAATTCATCAGCAACAAGTTTACTTCTTCGGTGGTTTGCTCGGCCTGACCTTCTGCATCAAGG
>JACDEG010000234.1 GCA_013816505.1 Pyrinomonadaceae bacterium
GCCTATGGTTCGATTGGGCTTGGTCGGTGAAGGCTATCCAACAACCGGGTCTCGACCAGCAGATCGCTTCAGGTGCTCTGCTGGTCGGTGCCAATCGAAACGGGTGAGACTTCTTCACCGCCCCGGTGTGCCTTGTGATCTCAGCACGTGGGTCGCTGCGCTCCGGTCATTGATCCCTTACCGTCGCGCGGCGGTCCTAGATCATGGAACGCACCGTTTAGGCCAACTCCTTCCGGTAGGGCGTCATCGTCAACCACATCGCCCGCAGCACCGAGACGATCTTGCGCTGCACCGACAGCCGCGCATGCGACTTGTCGTGCGTACTCTCAAGCGAGCGCGCGTACGCGCGCTTGAAAGCGTTATCATCTTTGCGCCGCATCGCGGCGTCGAAGGCTTTGCGCGTCACATCCTTGAGCTGCCCACACCCCGCGCGATCCAGTCTGGGAAGGCTTAGCAACTTACCGTCGCGGCGGCGGCGGTTGACACCCAACCGGCAGTAGCGCCAGATATTGCGCACGTTGCTGAAGCGGTGCGGCGTCTGGATGTTGGCGCTGAAACGGCAGGCTCCAATCGGGCCGATGCCGGGGACATCCTTGAACGGCTCAACATCAGGGAATGAACTGCCCGTTTGCAACATCAGTTTCTGCACGGCCTGATGCGTTGAGAGCGTTTGGACAAGGAGTTCATACAACTGGAGAATGCTCTCACGCAGCTCCTGTGATGCGACCTTCCCGATGACCTCGATGCGACCCTTCGCTGCGAAGAGCTGCTGACCGCGGATGATAACGCCCCGGGTGCGGAAGCGGGCTTTGATTTTCTGCTTAAGTCGAATCTACTGGGCGGTCAGGTCGTCATAGTGTTGGACGAGTTGCTTGAAGTCGCGCCGGGAGCGCTCTTTGGCGTAGTAAGCCTCGTGGACACGATTCATCCGCAGCGGAGTCGGCCAGCTTGGTGGCGTCAATCTGGTCCCACTTACTGGGGTCTTTGAGAATCCAAGCGTTGGTCGGTTAGTGGAAAATCACCACCCGTTTTGCCGATGGCGCGATGACACTACGAACCCAGGGGGCGAGTTCACCGGCCTCTAAATGAACGTGGAGTTGCCGCCGATGCCGGTGAAAGCGTCAATCAGATGAGTTTCACTGGTCGAGAAGCGGCGGTTGATTGTAATCTGACCATCAGATTGCATCACCACTTGATTGCAGGTGCTCGAACCGATGTCCAGGCCGACGTAAAGTGCAGTCATGAGATGCCTCCTTTAAGATAGAGAATCGGTGCAGGGATGATACCTGCAAGAGACATCTGCTTTCTAAACGATGAGGCTGTCGCTGCATCTATGAAGCCCGACCTTTCATCGTACCAACCACGGATCAGATCGTAACCTGCGGATGGTGAAGCTCCATCAGAAAATCTCCGGCTTCTTTAGAACATCGGATGGGGCGAGGAACTTCTATCGTGTCTGAAGCTAACTTTCGTCAGGTGGTAGACGCCGCTTAAGCTCGCGTCCTGTCGGGGGTCTCTGCCGGCAGTGCTGAACTGCTAAGATGTATACGACGCCTGCCGCCTCATCGTACTCGTACACAACGCGGTGCGCTCTTCTGACGATGAACTGCCGACATTTCGGTAACCCCGGGTCCTTACTCATGATCGGTGCACCCATTTCCGGGAAAGCAACTAGGACATCTACGCGCTCGACCATCTCAAAAGCCAGAGCTTCAGGTAAAGACTCTACTTGGGCAAATGCCGAAGCCGACCATTCAATTTCGGCCATTACCGCGCGCGCCTCACGGTGCGTCGTTTGGGCTGCGCCTTCTGCCCGACACCCAATTGTTTCTTCACCTTGGCGTGGGAAAGCGTCTCGCCTGCAGCCTGCGCCTCGCGCGCAAGTTTAACCATCTCCAGCAACTCAAGCTCGTCTAGGCGCTGAAGGTCTTCCTCGATCTGTGTATAACGCTCGGCGGAGACGATGACTGCGGCGGCGCGCCCGCGCTGGGTAATGACGACTGGCTCATCAGAGTCCGCGAGGCTACTGATGACCTGACCCGCTTGCCGCTGCAAATCGGTAATCGGGACGATTTTCCTCATAACTAACACCCTTATTCCACACACCATCAACAATGCGTTTGACTATGCAAAAAGATACGCTTTCTCTGGAAAAGGCGCAAGACATAAAGAAGATGCTGGTCTACACATTAAATGCCGGGTGGTGCCTCACGATCCAGTTCTTGACCATTGTCTGAAATTTCTCCGCCTTCCGTAGCAGCTCTTGCGCTTCCATTTCCGTCGCCACTTCTGAGGCGTCACAGTCGATATGATTTTGCTTCCGGCGACAGGTCTCAAAGTAATCGGCCAGAGGCTCGGTCGGCTTCCACAGTGCCGTCTTGACTGCCTCGAAGATCTTCTGGTGATGGCCCACCCGAGATCATCCTGTAGCCGGCGCAGGCGATTGCTATCTTGGATAATTGCAGGACGGCGTATAAGTGGTCGCGAAACGAGGATCAGCGAAGAAGGCTACGATGCCTGCGTTGGCCAGGGATTTCGCAGCACCGACTCGCTGGTGCGTCGTGTCCCTTCGGTGCTGTGGCTTGCTATCTCATCAATCATCCGACAGGTAGGAGAGGCCCTACTCCTCCTCTTCATCCCAGTCGACGTACTGCGGCGGACTCTTTCCTACCAGCTTCGTTACCTTCGGGTACTTTCCGCGACCTACCTTCTCCTCAATAGCTAAAATGTTGATCTGATGCCACCAGTCGTCGCCAAAGTCGAACCAGTAGCCGAACGCCTCGTTCTCCTTCAGTCTAAGTGCCCCAATCGTTGTTCGCTCAACGTCCCCCGCTACCCTTGCTTCTTGCCCCGCGTCGCCATCGTACAGACCGAGCACGTAGCGCTGCGCCGCCGGATCCATCGGCCCCTTGCCACCAACTTGAAACTCGTACATGTGCTCCTCTTCGCGGTCAAAGGCTGAGAAGATCGCATGATGTAACTCCTCCAACGTTTGGTCTTCACGCATCTGTATAGTCCGCGAGATCACCTTGTGTTTCTTCACAAAACTCTGAGCCATCGGCCCGCTCACGATAAACACTTCGAGCGTATAGAGATGCTTCTCACTCTCTGTTGCCAGCTTTGCTTGCTTAAGTGTCTGTTGCCACCCCATCCTTTTTGCCTCTCACCCGCAGTCGAGTTCACCCAGCTCTCATTTCACTGTTCTCAACTTCTGCCGTTTCCTTTTCTGCCGCAGCCCGCTTCGTTCTTGCTCGTTCTTGGCGGCCACCTTGAACATCCGGTAGTGCCTCGCGAGCCGCTCGACATACGCCCTGTCAGTAAGCACATACTCGAACATTCCGAGCAGCACATTCGCATATCGCGACTGCGGGTTGAACGGATCAAGGTACGGCCCTTTGGTGTCCGCTCCCTCTTCGGCTCGCCCCACCCACCGCTCGTAAAACTCCCCACTCTCCCACCCGTAGCTGATCGTCGCCCACACCCGCGACCCACTCGTCCGTCCGAGCACCGTCAGCATCACACGGCGGCAGTCACAACTCACCTCATCACAGTAGCTCTCGACAAAGCCGTACTCGCCATCCGGCAACTCATCGCGCCCGCGCACCGTGATCGTTCTGGTCTCCTGCCAGGCAAGATCAGCGAACTTCGCCGAGAATGGAATCATCATCATGAACGGCGCTTTCCCTCATCTCCTGTCGCACTCTAGCCAGAATCTGCTTCGGCAAGTTGGCGTGACGCCGCCCTCGTTCGGCCTCTATCGTCACCTCTATCAATTCTGTTGTGAAGGACTCAATGCTGACTGCTAATGATGATCTCGCTTGCACGCGCCAAGCTTTCGTTGCTTGGAGAGCCAATCGAAGAGGCCACACCCGCATCCCACATGATCTCTGGGATCAAGCCATGTTGTTGCTTGATCGCCACCCAATCACCCACGTCGCCCGTGAGCTACGCCTTGATCCGACCGAACTTCGCAAACGACGTCGCACCGCTCACCAGTCGCTCGCATCCGAGAACGCGCCTGCGCCTCAGTTTCTTGAGGTGCGTGCCTCCAGCCTTGACTCCAAAACCAGCCCAGCTCCTACATCCGGGTCAAGGCCGCCGTGCCTGAACACTGAAGCGACCTTGAGTCTGCAGATCGAGCGCGCCGATGGTCACCGCCTCACTCTTTCCGCGCCTCCATCTGAGTGGTCGCGCATTGAAGCGCTCTACTCATTATTCCTACGCGCGTAAACGATGATCCAGCTCGTCCCACAAATTAAAGTGTTGCTTGCCGTCGAGCCTGTCAACTTCCGCAAAGGGATCGACACTTTGGCTGCCGTCTGCAAAGAAGGTCTCTTACAGGATCCACTCTCGGGCGCACTCTTCGTTTTTCGCAACCGGTCCGGGACGGCACTCGATTTACAGATGATCGTCTCGCGCCTCGCGACTCCAGTTCAAGGAGAGCGCATCACCCATTTGCTTCAGTGGAGGAAGATGCGACGCTCGATTTCGTAACAGTTCATCAATATTCTCGCCGACGTGATGCCGACCATTCTGGTATAGCACGATCTGACGACCATCCACACGGGCAACGATCCCAGTGGTTTGCAGCCCTCGCCGCTCGCCTTGTGCGAGCTGCTTGTTCTCCTTCAGACACTCAAGGATCCTGACCCTCGTATCATCAGCATGCAGAAGTTCGGCTTGTGCCGCCAGCTTCTGCAGATTCAGAAAGACCGGCAACGCAGCATCAGCAGCCGCCTCACAGCGGGCAAACTGAACTGATTCCGGCAGCTGGACACCGAAACTATCTTGCACGCTGGCAAGTCGATGAAATGGTAGTCCGGCCTGGTATTTTGCCAGCGCGATAGCGACATCCGCAGTGGCATCGTACTTCTCAGGCTTCACACCATCAGGCAGTGGAGCGGTGAAGCGCGTTTGGCAACAAGAGCAGCGTAATACCTCCTGTTCATAACGGGTCGCGCCAACGATGAGTTGACCTTCCAGTCAAATCAACACGGCTTGAGTCTTGGTGTCGTAGAGCCGACCTGTGCAAACCGCATCAGGACATGTGTCGCCGGCTTTCAGCTTCGGATCAATACACTGCTCGACGCGTGCTCCGGTGTAAGCCGCTACCGGTAATCGCCCGTGCCCTGCTCGCTTCAGCTTCGAAGTGGAGCTTGAAGTTGGCAGCGGCGTGATGTCAGAAGCGGGTGTCTGCTCGACGCGAGTCTCACCTTCATGCGTTGTCGGTTCCTCCGCCGACGCAAGCTCTGGATAGCGCGCTCATCTTCCGGCGAACTTACGATGTGTGCGTCGCCCGCAGTCGGGCGCGGCACCGCCTGTTCAAGCTGTGACGCCATCTCCGCATTCGGCGGCGTGGCTTTTATCACGTCAGGATGAAGAGTTGAAAGAGGAGCAGCGCCTGCTGCTGCTAACGAAACTCTTTGAGGTATGTCCCGAAGCGCAAACCGCGCAGAGTCTGGTGCAGCGTTTTCAGCAAATAGCTACTGGCAGAAGAGCTGCTGATTTCGACGTGTGGCTCAGGGATGTTGCCAAGAGCAAACTGCCGGAGATTGCAAGCTTCGCCTTTACTCTCGGCAAAGATCGGGCGGTTGCGCGGCGCTTAGCTCACCGTGGAGTAATGAGCAAACCAAGGGGCAAGTCAACCGGCTGAAGACGATCAAGAGAATGATGTACGGACGAGCCAACTTCGATACATTTACTTGATACCCCCTGTAAGGATGAAATCCTAGAAGATCCTACCGAAATTGAAGTCACCGATTCGGCACACCCTCTGTTCGGCCGCTGCTTTCTTCTTATTTCTTCCTCCTCCACTTAAGCCGGCCCCGGGTTTGTCTGAGTCGCTTACCGCGACAATATGCGCTTGCGGATTCCGCTCGCCGCTACCAACCTCGTCGCATCTCGTCCGGCGCGCGCCGCCAAGCTCTCTCGCCAAGGCATTGAAGAGTTGCTCGTGCTGGCAAAGGAGTGCGAGGTCTTATGCCGATCCAACCGCAAGCAGTCTGGGCGAGTTTGCCAGGCGAACTCCGCCATCAAGTCGCAGAGGAAATCACGACTGTCTTCCAGGAGGTAATCCGTGAGCACATCCGAGTTGATCACGTCGAGGCATCTTGAACGGCTGGCGATGATCTACATCTGCCAGTCGAGCCCGCAACAGGTTCTGTCGAACCTGGAGAGGCTGCCCCTCCAATATGCCCTCAAGCAGCGCGACCAGGACTTGCGGTGTCCGCCCGCAAGAGTTGAAGTTATCGACGCCGACTTGGGGCTCACCGCCGCGGCCGCGCAACACCGTGCGGGCTTCAAGGAGTTGCTCGCCAGGGTCACTCTTGAAGAGGTGTTTCACTACTTTACTGCCCGGACAGCGATGATAAGGGGAAAGTATCTGTCCATCGCATTGAGCTCTCGGAGTGAGAGTTCCTCGTAGGCCATTCCGGTTAAGAATGCAATATTAGTTAGCACATTGCCATAAGACTGGACGCTGTAATGTCCTGCTCCAAATACATCTTCTAACAGTACTGAACATGAAGCAGCCGTAAAGCGCCAGTAGTCATTCTTCAAGCCAGGGCCGTGAACAATCTGGCTCATTGCTGGTACAGTCATGAGAAGCACTCCGCCTTTCCGAAGGATACGATGAGCGTGCGCGATGGCCGCGCGTGTATCGTAGATTAACTGCAATGTCTGGGTAAGAATGAAACAGTCAAAACTGTTGGATGGAATCCCATCGGCTGCGGTGAGGTCTGCAATTATAGTCGCTTGTGGGTTTGCTGGGTCAATATCGAGCACGTCACGGTGCTCGACATCGACTCCAAACTGATCAGTGTAGCCACTGTTTTTGACTTCGAGCACTCGGCTGCGAATATCTTGCCGATGCTCGTTGAGAAAGCGTTCGATGAAGTAGCGGTCAACCGGTGTGCCCCGATCATAGCCCCATGAATTACTTATCGGTGTAGTACGGCGGAGCGTGCCGAGCCATGCTGGCCGAAGAAGTCGGCGAAGGCGCTTCATCATAGAATGCCGTCGAAATGCATATGTAGACAATCTCATCTTCTCTCCCTCTCAGCACTCGTGCTGCTCCACACACGGTGGATTAAACTACTTGGCTCATGTGTCCTTTGACTGCGACTCCAGTTTGGAGAAGCGCATGCGCTGGAGGACGGCAGCCGTAAATTGCTTGGCATTGGTCATCGTTTCATAGGTCGCTACGTAGTGGTCAAGGTACTTCTTATGCACTCCGCGAAAGACCCGCAAATAACTCAGCAGCCCAGTGCCAGCACCTTCACAGCCGTTGCAACGAACCACCCGCACTCCATCACCATCATCATCGCGCGCCCATTCCCGCTGCCCACTGCCGGGTCGCCCGTGCCGCACGGTGGCGTGCTGAAGATTGAGTTTCGCCTCGACTTTGGTGTAGCCCTTCCAGTCGTCAGTATTGAGCACGCGCGCCTGCTGATGAGCGGCGGCTTTGACCACCGCCAAGCAAGTCGCGCCATCGGCATGGTGGCGCACGAAGTAACGGACTTTGCCGCTCGCACGCCCCTTGACCGAGAAGATCGGCGGCCGGTCTGTCTCATAGGTGCCGTGCCCACGCCTTTTATTGGCGCGCCTGCGGGACCGGTCGGCGGGATCGCGATGTGGCTCGCTTTTTTCCCCCGCGTTCTGGTACAGCTCGTCAGCTTCCAGCACATCATCCGGCAGTGGTTCGGTCGGGCGCGTGGAGAGCAGATTGCACTGAACTTGCTGGCGCAGTTGATGCACGCGCCTGCGCCCGATATTCAACTCTCGCGCCAAGTGCGCCGTCGGCTCGCCTTTGGCGATGCCGCGTAGCAGCAGCACGAGTTTTGAGGGCGGTTGCCGTGTCTTCTCAAAGACCATCCCACTCAGCACCGTGTAGTAGTGGTCGCAAGCTCTACAGCGCCACGCCGTCCACAGCCCATTGTGTTGGGCGAAGCGCGTGCGCCGGACTCGCAATGCGGACATTGCACACCGTTCGGGTGGAAGCGTTGTGCTAACCAATGCACACAAGCTTCCTCATCCAGCAATTCGTCTATCGGGAAGTCAATCATGACTGGAGTTTACGCCGACTCGCAGTTAAAGGACACATGAGCCAACCACTTATATTCCCTTACCCAAGAACTATTCTTCAAAAATTGACGTTTATTACCGGTGCTGGATGACGCCAACCAGTAACAGGTGATGAGTAAATGGTTTTGTGTTCAATGCTTTCTACGCTAAGGAGCGCCTTCAAGGCCGCTCTGCCCGGCGCGCCGCGGTCGGGCTACATTACGCTCGCCCGAACGATCGCCGACCGGCGCACGAAGCGGGACGTGACACTGGCGGTGAGTGACGCGGAAATAGATCCCGCGTTCGATGAAGAAGGGAACATCCGGCGCACCGGCGAGGGCTACCCGCTCCTTTACCTCAAGCCGGGAATCGAGCACAAGCGGTTCTATTGGATGCAGACCATTAACCGCGACGGGGAGATGTACGCCTGGTTCCGCAAGAACATTTATGAAGGGCAGGGGCTACTGGAAATCTATCGCCCGGCGTGGCTCGGCGGCCTCTTCGTTTTCCTGCTCGGCACCGGAGCCTTGAGCACTCTCGACCTTGCGGCGCAACGCCGCTACATGAGAGGGCAAGCGCTCAGAGGCACGCGCCAGCTCGCGCCTCAAGAGTACGCGCGAGAACACCGCTGGGAGTCCGGCTATGGGGTCAAAGTGTACGCTCAGGGGAGGAGGAAATGATCGACACTTTGAGAAGCATCATCGGACTTGAGCCACGCTCTTACATGCTGCGCGTGCCCGGCATGGAGGAGAATGAAGGGCTGTTGCTTCTGGGCGATCCGGGCACGGGCAAGAGCCAGATCATCCATCAACTCTTCGGGCAGATCAGATGGCGCAAGCCCCCGGAAGCCGGCGTCTGTTACGATCCGACAGGCGAGTTTATCGAAGCGCACTTCAACCCTGCCACTGACATCATCTTGAACCCGCTCGACGCACGCTCACCCTATTGGGGTCCGGGACTAGAGGTGGATTACTCCTCACCCGCGACGAGCGCCACCGACCGGCAGTTAATTGCTGACAGCCTCTAAGTGATTGACACATTATCTGCCAAGGATACGTTTGACGGTAACCGTTCACTGGGTCTTTTATGAAGTGTCAGGAATCAGCCCGCTCACCTCTTCATTAACCAACACATTACGACAAGCCGCCGTCAGATATGCCAGCACATCTCGCCCTTGCTGCCTCAGGGT
>JACDEG010000697.1 GCA_013816505.1 Pyrinomonadaceae bacterium
GAGTATGAAAGGTGACTATCCGCGCTTTCTGGCATCATATCAGCATGAGGAACTGGTCGAACACTTTCTTTTGCAAGCTGCCGAGATAGAGTTCATCAAAGAGTTTCGTGGCGATGTCAACCGTAACGTCGTTGGCGTCCTCCTGAAGTCTCTATTGTATCTCGGCTATTTTCCAGAAAGCCTCGATCAAGTTCCTGCGGCCATCCGATCCTTCATCGCCACGCAACTCAACTTACTGTGGGATCACACAGAGCACGATCGCTGGCATAGTGGCACCAAGGACAATCACCTGTCTTTGGTTCGCCAGCATACAGGTTGGCATTTCCCGACCGCACACGACAAGCAGGAGTTGGAGCAGTGGTTACGCTCGGAGGGCGCTAGAGAGGCGCACACGGAAGAAGACCTGCTGGAGAGCGCGTATGCCAGTCTGCGCAGCTTGCACATTGAACTACCGAGCGAAAAAGAGCTGCGCCGGATCGTCAATGCCGCTCTGAACGGGTTCTTTCATGACCTCTACAGCCGAGTGGCCTCTCGTCTGTCTGAACCCGTGCGAGTGAAACTCGATCAGTTGCTGATCGTCGCTGAGACCGAAGCCTTCTCTCCCTTTGAGAAACTGAAATCTGATCCGGCAGAAGCCGGCATTGATAACCTAAAGAAGGAAGTAGCCAAGCTCCAACAACTACGCGCCATCGGCATCGTCGCAGGAGACCTCGCGGACATTCCGCCGAAAGCTCTCCACATCCTGAGCCGGCGCGCCCGTAATGAACGGGCCGGTGAGATGCGCGAGCATCCCCCGCCGATTCGCTACACCTTGATGGCGTGCTTCGTGCATATCCAAGGAGGAGAAGTCACAGATGCTGTGACGCGCATGATGTTGGAGTTGATTCGCAAGATCGACACGCTCACGGAGCGCCAGCTTGACCGCGACCTGTTGCACGACATCAAGCGTGTCGAAGGCAAGTTGCAGATTCTTTTTCGCATCGCGGAGGCCGTTGTCGAAGAGCCGGATGGGACCGTGCGGGAGGTTCTCTTTCCTCGGGTTAAAGAAGAAACCTTTCAGCATCTGGTCACCGAGTTCAAGACAAGTGGGCCACAGTATCGCCTGATTCATCAGTTTTATATGCGGAACAAATATGTGCGGCACTACCGCCGGATGTTGCCGCCGGTGCTGGAGAACCTCGCTTTCCGCAGCGACAATCGTTTTCAGCCCGTGGTCGAAGCGCTCTCCGTCATCAAGCGTTACATCGGGACGAAGCATCAATACTTTCCCGAAGAGGTGCCGCTCGAAGGCGTGGTGCCGCGCAGTTGGGAAGCAACCGTCATCGAAGACAAGGATGGAGAAGCAAAGATCAATCGCAAATATTATGAGTTGTGCGTATTGCAAAAGTTAGAGCGCGCACTGAAGTGCAAAGAGGTCTGGGTCGAAGGCGCGGCGGCGTTTCGTAACCCTGTAGATGATCTGCCGACGGACTGGGCGAGCGAAGAGAAGCGCGCAGCATACTATCAGGCGCTGAACCGCCCGCTTGAGGCCAAGTCGTTCATTGATCCTCTACGCGCAAGGCTCACCAATGCTTTGACCACCTTCAATCGAGAGTTGCCGCGCAACCCTGATGTCCACGTCTATTATCCCAAAGGCAATATTGAGCGGGGCTTATTCGCTGTCTCGCGCCTCAAAGCGCGAGCTGAGCCGCAGAGCATCGGCCTCATTAAGGAGGCCATTAACCGGCGTTGTGGGATGCTGGACTTGTTGGATGTCTTCGTCGAAGCGGATCGCTTGACTGGCTTCACACGGTTCTTCACCCACTCCGGGACAAAAGAAGTTCGCACGCGCGAACAGTTGCGCCCGCTCATCATTCTTGATCTTTTCGCCGAAGGAACAAACACCGGCACCAAGCGAGTCGCCAAGGCCAATCATCAGTATTTCTATGATGAACTGCTCTACGTCCGCAAAACCTACTTCTCGGTCGAAGCTCTGCGCAATGCGAACGGTGCGGTTGTCAACAAAATACTGGCGCTCAGAAATCCGCGTTTGTGGGGCGAAGGCAATGCCTGCGCCTCCGACGGTAAACGGTTCGAGAGTTGGAGTCAGAACCTGATGACCGAGTGGCGCTCGCGCTACAAAGGCTATGGCGTGCTGGTTTATTGGCACGTGCAAACCAATGCGGTCTGTATCTACTCGCAACTGCGCAGCTTCTCTTCATCCGAAGTGGCCGCGATGATCGAAGGCTTGATTCGGCACGACACGGAGATGCGAGTGGAGAAGAACTTTGTTGATTCGCACGGGCAGTCAGAGGTCGCGTTCGCTTTCTGTCACTTACTGGGCGGCATTCGCCTGATGCCGCGGCTGAAGCGAATCAAGTACGAGAGACTCTATCTGCCGGACAAAGGTCGCAGCGCGGACTGGCCCAACCTGGCGGGGGTGCTGACGCGCCCCATTCGCTGGGAACTGATCGAGCAGCAATATGATGAGATGATGAAGCATGCCATCGCGCTTAACAACAGGACGGCGACCGCCGAAGCCATTCTCAAACGCTTCAACTCTTATAATACGACGCATCCCACTTACAAGGCTCTGGCGGAGTTGGGCAAAGTCGAAAAGACGCTTTATCTCTGCGACTATCTCTCGTCGCTGGAGTTGCGCTATGAAGTGAACGAAGGACTGAATGTCGTCGAGCGGTGGAATGGAGCCAATGAGTTCATCTGCTATGGACGGCAAGGTGTCTTGGCCACGAATAGCCGCGAGCAACAGGAAATCGCAACGCTCTCTTTGCAGTTGCTGCACAACTGCCTGATGCTCATTAACACCATCCTCGTCGAGCAAACCATCGAAAAGCAGCAGTTGCTCGATCAGTTGAGTAT
>JACDEG010000235.1 GCA_013816505.1 Pyrinomonadaceae bacterium
CATCCACGCCGTACAGCGTTCGATGCCCATCCCGAAACCGGCGTGCGGGACGCTGCCATAGCGCCGCAAATCGAGGTACCACTCGAATGCTTCGCGCGGCAGGTTGTGCGTCGCGAGTTGTTCCTCAAGGTATTGCAGCGAGGTCGCGCGCTCACCGCCGCCGATCACCTCGCCATAACCTTCCGACGCCAGCACGTCGACGCCCAGCGCCAGTTCAGGCCGCTCCGCGTCGCGCGCCATGTAAAATGCCTTAACCGCCGCCGGGTATCGATGAACCATCAACGGTTTATCGAAGCGGCTTGAGATGTATGTCTCGTCCGGCGCGCCGAAGTCGCCGCCCCATTCGAAGTGCGTCTCCAGTTCACCGCGCGCGTGCCCTTCATGCAGGATTTTCACCGCCTCATCATATGTCAGTCGCGGGAACGGGGCGGAGATGTTTTCCAGCTTGGCAGTGTCGCGTTCGAGGACTTTCAATTCTTCACTCCGCTCATCGAGCACACGCGCGGCGATATCCGACAAAAAGCGCTCGCACAAATCCATCACGTCGTCGAGTGTCGCGAAAGCCATCTCCGGCTCGACCATCCAGAACTCGGTCAGATGGCGGCGCGTCTTCGAACGCTCGGCGCGGAAGGTTGGCCCGAAGCAGTAGGCTCTGCCGAACGCCGCCGCCGTCGCTTCGTTATAAAGCTGTCCGGATTGAGTCAGGTACGCCTTTTCGTCTCCGAAATAATCGACTTCGAAAAGGGTCGTCGTTCCCTCGCACGCGGCGGGCGTCAGAATCGGCGCGTCGCAGAGCGTGAAGCCGTCTCTGTCGAGAAAGTCGCGCGTCGCGCGCACCACCGTGTGACGCACCTTCAGAATCGCATGCTGCCGACGCGAGCGGAGCCACAGATGACGATGATCCATCAGGAATTCCGTCCCGTGCTCTTTCGGGGTGATCGGATACCCTTCGACCGCCTGCACGACTTCGGCGTGTGTCACGTCGATCTCGTAACCTCCGGGAGCGCGCTCGTCGACGCGCACCTGACCGCGCACAGTCAGCGCCGACTCTTGCCCTAATCCTTTCAACGCCTCCCAGATTTCCGGCGCAATTGACTTTTTCAAGACGACGCACTGCACCACGCCCGTGCCATCGCGCAGTTGCGGGAACAGCAGCTTGCCGCTCGAACGCATGTTGTAGAGCCAGCCGCTGAGCGTCACCTCCGCCCCGACGTGCTCCGAAAGTTTGTTGATGTAGACCTGTTGCATGATGATGTCTGCTCTCTGCTTTGAATGAATGATCGGATGAAGTTTTAGCTTAAGACATTCTCAGCCGTGACAGGTAAATCGTGACAGGTGACAGGAAGGTTTAGATTCAGTGCTGCACAGGACGATCCTGCGATCCAGAATCTTGACCGAAAAACTCGTGCCTTAACTCTTTCTTGTCACCCGTCACTTGTCACCTGTCACTTCTGAGAAATCAGTCCGCCACGCAACAGCGTCTGTAGCGCCGGGAAGCGGTCGAGCCATCCCGCCGATTGCACCACGATGCGAAGCATCGGGCGGATGAACTGTTCATACAGATGACCGCGCCCGGCGACGGCGGTTTGGTAAGAGAACGTACCGGCCGCTTTAAGGCAGCGCTGAACCGCCATCAATCGAAACTCGTGCGCGAAATCGTCCGGGTCGATGGCAGACAGTCCGCGCGCCTGACGCTCTTCGAGAAAGTAGAGGCGCCGCTCGCGCACCTCCGCCAGCGATGGTGGTTCAAGTTGCCGGTCAAGCAGCAGCGAAACCAGATCATACGTCGCCGGCCCCATCCGCGCGTCCTGGTAATCGACGACACGCAAACGATTCGCGCGATCAACCATCAAATTCGACGAGTGAAAGTCACGGTGGCACAACACGCGCGGGCGGGCGGACAAATCAGCGGCAAGGTCGTTCATCTCCACGCGTAGCTCAGCCTCTTCGCCGTGCTTCAATTCCTGTCGGCGGTAGCTCGTGAAGTAGTGCTTGATGAAGTAGTCGAGTTCCCAGGACAGTTTCGCTTCGTCGAAGGCCAGGCGGCTGGCGATTGAGTTGCGTTCGGCGGCGCGCGTCGTGGCGGCCTGGATGTCGGCGATCAGGCAAATCGCTCGCTCGGTGTAGCTCTCAGCCTCTTCAACCGAAGCCGTCGCGAAGACGTGCCGCAGTTGGCGATCACCCAAATCCTCCTGCACGATGATGCCTTGCAACGCGACGACATCCAGGATTTCAGGAATCGGCAGACCGGCGGCGGCGAACAGTCGCGTGACATCGAGAAAGGGGTGAACTTCCGGGTCGAACGGCTCAGGGTAGACGGCAGCGACAGCGGTCCGGCGCTGCCACGGGATACGAAAGTATTCGCGTGTCGAAGCATCCGGCGTCAGCGCCGTCATCAACTCGGCTTTACTCCCGGCACGGATCACATAATCCTCGAGCCGCTCGCGCGCAGACTTACCGAAGCCATTGAATGTGGTAGGCGTAGATTGAACCATTTGATGAAAAGGCGTGGGCGGCAAAATTCTCGGCACCAAGACTGACCACTCGCGGATGATTGAACCGTGTAAGTCATCAGCCGGTGTCACGACCGGAGCGCGGTCTGAGGAGTTTATCACCCCATTATCGGCACGACAAAATTCGCCCCACGCACCTCTCCGGCGGGAGCCTGCGGCGGGCGCTCGGTGCCTTCAACCAGCGCGGCGCGCACGACCACGGCGTTCTCGATGACATCGCCGCCGCCGACATGCACCCCGGCCCCGATCACCGCGCGGCGGATGCGCGCCCCGGCATCCACGGTCACGTTCTCCCACAACACTGCTTCGCTCACATCGGCACTTCCCGAAACGCGCGAGTCCTGACCGACAATCACATCACGCCCTTGATGCTGAAGTAACTCGATGCTGGTTTCAAGGTAGCGTCGGATCGTCGACAGTTCATGCCACATTCCATCAGAGATGTGCGCGGCGATTCGCTCGCCCCGCGCGATGGCCTGCGGATATACCCCCGTCGTGGAATGCGAAAAGACGCCTCGCGGAATATAAGAGAAGATGCGCGGTTCAAGAATCTGAATCCCGGTAAACATCAACGGCACATCGCCGACGTTATCGGACGCAGGCGGTGTTTGCGGGTGTGAGCCGAAGCCTTGCAGCAGGCCACCATCGACCTGCACGGTGCTGAACCGTTCGCGGCGCGGGTTCGGTTTGAGAATCAATGTGGCGATGGCATTCGCGGCGCGATGCGTGCGGAGCGCGTCAGAGAGATTGATGTCGGTGGCGATTTTTCCGTTGATGACAATGAAGGTGTCGCCGTCCAGCAATTGGCGCGCGTTGTCGAGCGCGCCGCTGGTGCCGAGGATGACCGGCTCTTCGACGTAGTGCATCCGCACACCGAAACGTCGTCCGTCGCCGAGCGCATCGCGCACCGTCTGCGATTGATGATGAAGATTAACCACCACTTCATCGCAGCCGAAACGCGCGAGGTACTCCGCGACGTACCCGACCAGCGGCTGACCCATGAACGGAATCGCCGGTTTCGCGCGGTCGATGGTCAGCGGCCACAAGCGCGTGCCGTAACCGGCGGCGAGAATCATTGCCCGCATCAACGTCAAACCACTCCTCAGGCAAGGATTAACTCACACACTGTTGCCCGGAGCAAGCAGCGTACTCGTCAACGATTCATTGGTTGGCGGCGGCGTTCGCCGGTGCGGATCGGTGTTGTTCGAGTTGAGCGGCGAGTCGCGTCCCGAAGTTTGACACTTCCCACTCGCCCCACTGCGCGAGCGCGTCGCGGAAGTGCTTCGTGCGCTCGCCGGCGAAGTGGCGCAGAAGATAGCCGGCGGCCATACGGTTCTGTCGATAAACTTCGTGCGACGGTGAAGACACGCGCGAGTTTTCGCCCCCCCCGTTTCGCCAATCGAGCATCTCACCCAGCCATTCGATCCAGACATCACAGTCGTGGAGTTCGCCGAGCGAAGACTGCATCGACGCAATCTCTTTCGCGAACGGGATCATCGCGTCGCCCCAGCATTGCGCGAATAACTCGATGGCGTAGCGCAGTTTCTTCGCCGCAATCCGCATCTCGTGAAGCGGGATTGTTTCGTGAGGCCGGTACAGCGCGGTACTGAGGGAGTCCAATTCGTTCCAGCGTTCAGTGATGATGATACGGCCAGCGTCGCGGAACGTCAGATGGTCGAAGCCTGCGCCGGTCTGGTCAGACTTCTCACGCCAGCGCGCAGCGAGTGTGACCTCGTCGAGCGCGACGTGCCACTGCTGCTGAATCCTCGCGAGTCTATCTTCAGCGATGGCGTTCAGCAGAATACCCCGTCGTTCGTCGCGCGTCCGCCGCCGCTCGTCGGTCAGACGCTCGATGCCGTCCGCGATTTCCGCCGGTGCTTTGCCCGCGAGTTTTTCCAGCGCCGCAATCGCCACGTCTTCATCGCGCACACCGCCGAGCGCGCCGGCCACATCTCTGATCCCCTTCTTCAATCGTCGCAAGTCGCGTCGGCGGACGAAGACGGAGAAATCGCCGACGGCGCTGCGCAGACGGCGCGAGGCCACGCGCATGTCATGCACGCCCTCGATGTCTTCAAAGTTGAGCGCGTTCGCTCGGAGCATGCACATCTCGGCGAGGCGTGTCGCCAACACCACCTTGATGCCGCGCAGAACATCCGCTTCGCAATCAAGTCCGACGATTTCGTTCGCTTTCGCCATGTCTTGTCACCCGTGCTCGAAGTAAATGTTGAAAGATAAATTCGATTCGCTGAAAATTATACGAAATTTGAGAAGAACGCTCTTCGGCGGTCAGGAATTAACAACGGCGTGGCGCGGCTCCCGGCGTTTCTATGGGGCGTTTTGACCGATGACCAGTGTGCAACCGAATGCCTGCTCGAACATGTCACGCTTTTCTTCGGCGGCGGCGATTTCGTTGTCGCACGGCAGAGTGCAACGCACGTGGATGTGAATCTCGTCTTTCTCGCGCACGCAACGCAGGTCGCTGATACGTGCGTCGTGCGAACGGTCGAGCGCCTCGGCCACGCGAAGAATCGCACCCAGCCGCCAGACCGTCTCGCGGTCGTGCTGATTCAGCGCCGCGAAGTCGGGATGGCGATCTTTCGGCAGCGAGCGCGAGTGATAGCGTGCGATGTTGGCGACGACGAGCCGCTCCGACTCTGAAAACCCGGTCAGCTCTGAATGCTTGATAAGGTACAGCGTGTGTTTGTGGTGCGACTCGTGCGCGATCTGATAGCCAATGTCGTGCAGCAGCGCGGCTGCGGAAAGCAGCGTGCGGTGTTTGCGGTTGAGCTTATAGATCGGTGCCAAGTTGTCGAATATCTTTTCAGCGAGCGACGCGACCTGCTGGGCGTGGGCCTCTTCGTAGAGGAAGCGCCGCCCGACCGCATAGACACCTTTCAGTCGCGGCTCGGCAACGTCCGGCAGTGGCGGCCGCGTCTCGGCGTCGAGTTGACCGAGGCGGTCGATGATCACGCCTTCACGCAGCGCCATCTCGCACGAGCGCAGCCGCTCGACATTGAGCGCCCGCATCGCCCCTTCAAGAATCTGCCCGCCCGCGATAATGATCTCGCCGCGCTGCGCGCTGATGCCCGGAATCGCGCGCCGGGCGGCGAGGTTCAGCCCCGCCATCGTATCGTTGAACCGCGCGAGTCGCGTCAGCTTGATCTCGTCGCCTGCCGGTTGCGCCCCTTTCTCGCGCCCATCAGCGGCGGGCGGGCGGCTCAGCCTGAGCGCCTCGCCAAGGGCAGAGACCGTCCCGGAAGTACCCGTCGCCTGCTGCCACTTCGCGCCGCCCAATTCGCGCGACGGACGCTCCAGCGCCCGCCGCACCTCTTCCTTGAGGGCGCGCAACTCTCGCGGCTTGACCGGGTCGCTGGCGATGAAACGTTCGGTTAAGCCGACCGCGCCGAGCTTGACTGAAAAGAGATTGACGGGCGATCTGTCATTCATCAACGACAACTCGGTCGACCCGCCGCCAATGTCAATGTTCAGAATCGACGTGCCGCGCGTCCCGCACCCTTGCGCCACTGCGAGGCCGATCAAACGCGCCTCTTCAATGCCGGACAGGACTTCGATCCGCAGGCCCGCGACGCGCTCGGCCTCTTCGATCAGCTCCGCGGCGTTGTACGCCTCGCGCACCGAGGCCGTCGCGATGACGAAGACTTGTTCGGCCCCGCGACCCTCAGCGACCCCGCGGAAACGCTTCAACGTCTCGACGGCGCGCCCAATCGCTTCCGGCGACAGACGTTTGACGCGCAGCGTGTCGCGACCCAGACGCACGACATCTTTTTCTCGTGCCAGCACGGCGAAGGAATCACCCGACGCCTCAACGACCACCATCTTGATGGAGTTCGATCCGATGTCGATGGCTGCGAGTCTCAACGGTAGATCATTCCTTTGACGACTTCACTCACTTTTTTCTGTAGGCTTCAAACTTTCTTGACTACCTTCCCGGTTTTGATGAAGTCTCGCCGCTCCTTCAACTTGAAGACAATTTCAATCTTTTCCTCGAAGGAGAGGGAAGCCAGAAAGCGCCGATGTTCTTCCTTCTTCCTGATTAACTCACTGATGTTCGGGTACTTCTTGTGCTCGACGCCTTTCGGCATCATTGAAATCCTCTCCTTCCTGATAAGCTCACTGGTGCCCTTTCCAGGTGAACAGTTACTTGGAAAGTTTTCATCAAGTGTTTTTTTGTTATCAGTCCGATTCCCTTCACCCGCTTGTCTGAGCGCGCTCGCTCCTGTGCACAGCGTCAATTGCCAGCGGCTCCGACGGTGGTGACGATGGCGGTGTCTCTGTTGGTCGGGCTACAGCCGGAGTGCGTTGAGCGGTTTCCCCGCTGTCGACCAGGCGACCGACCGCTCGTCGCAAATCCGCCGCCACGCGCCGCACCGGACGCGAGGCATCGATCACGCGGAAGCCGTATTCGCCGCTCATCCGGTCGAACTCGCGGAGCATCAACTTCTGATAAGCGATGAAACTGTCGTACAAATCTTCCGCTTGATGCAAGTCCATCCCCGACTCCCAGTAATCGAACTTCCTCCCCGATTGGAGGACGCGCGGCACCAACTCTTCGGCGGAACGGATGCGCATGTAAAAGACCGCGTCCGGGATGAGCGCAATGCCATAGATGGCGCGTATCCAGTTCGGGTCGGCACCGCGCACCAGCGCGCGCGCCATCGCCGAATAAATATAACGGTCGGTGAGGACGACGAACCCGGCGCGCAACGCGGGCAGCATCTCGTTTTCGAGTCGGTCGGCGAAGTCGGTCGCATAGAAGAGTTGCATCGTCAGGCGGCCAAGCGTGTGGCCGAGCTTCGCCTCTTTGATGCCGCGCCCCGCGAGCACCGAGCGCGTCATCCCCGTGTCGAGGACGGCGTGGCCGCGCGATTCCAGCCACGACCGCAGCAGCGCGATCTGCGTCGAGCGCCCGACGCCGTCCGTGCCTTCGATGACGATCAGCTTGCCCGAATAAGTGTCGTGCTCAATACCCGGCAGCGCGGTGCCGTAAAAAGCGTGGAGCCTCATTTCAGTTCCTTCAAGTGCCGGCTGACGATGCCGCGCATCTCGCGCTGCTGCTCCTCGATTGAGCGCGTCGCCTCGATCACTGTCAAATCGAACTCTTCCACCATCCGGTCGTACTCCTCCAGAATTTTACCCTGAAAAATCGTGAAGCTCTCTTCAGGGTCATCCGTCCAACCCATGTCCATCCCGGCCTCGTAGTGTTTCAACACCGGGCGTCCCGACACGATGCGATCAATCGCCACATCGAGCGGCGCGCGGAAAAAGAAGGCGACCGTCGGACGCACCGCGAAGCGGTACATCTCGCGCACCCACGCGCGGTCGCACCCGCGCGCCACGTCACGCGCAAAGGCCGTGTAGATGTAGCGATCAGCCAACACAATCGCGCCCGCCTTAAGCGGCGGGATGATGTCGCGCTCGGTGCGGTCGGCGAAGTCGGTCGCGTGCAACAGAGAGAAAGTGGTGGGCGTAAACAGGCGGCGTTTCTTGGCGCGCCGCGACGTGTCTTTGACGAGCGGCGAAGAGTTCCACTCGGAGAAGAAGACCGTGTGGCCTTCCGACCTGAGCCACTGGTGCAGTAGAGCGAGTTGCGTCGATTTGCCGCTGCCATCCGTTCCTTCGACGATGAACAACTTCCCTGGAAATCGGTGCTGTCCGTAGGAAATCATCGGCCATCTTTACCACCCAGGTGTTACAACCTTGTGACGACGGATAATGGCCGCACTTCGTCTGACCGGGGATTACGGCGCGTCGTAAGCGTGGCGCGCCTGAACGCTTTTCATCTCGCCGGTTTCGACGACGTACGCAGTCAATCGCCCGCCGTAGACGCATCCGGTGTCGAGGCCGATGGCACGTCTCCCGCAACGCACCTTCTCCGCCGGCCAGTGTCCGAACAGCACCAGCTTTTCGCCGTCGTACTGTTCGTACCACGGTACACCCTCGCGCGCCGTGCGATCAGCGCCGAGCGTACGCAGCTCCGTCAAATCATCAATTCCCTGCGCCGCCAGCGGAACGCCCGGACGCACCCCGGCGTGAACTACGACCGACGCGCCGAGGTCGATCATCAGTGGCAGCGACCCGAGGAACGCTTCGTATCGCGGGCGTCTGCCGCCCGCTTCCAACTCTGCGCGGCACTTCTGCTGCGCTTCCTTGAGCGAGGCCTTTTCACCGCGCCAGAATCTGACCAGCGCGCGGTCGTGGTTGCCGAGCACTGATGCGCACCGTTCGTCTGCGCCGAACATATCGAGCACTTCGCGATTCTTCGGCCCCTTCACGATCAGGTCGCCGACGCAGATCAAACGGTCGTCGCCGGCGAAGGCGATGGTCGCGAGTAAGTCTTGGAGTTCGTCGAAGCAACCGTGAATGTCGCCCACGACGATGGTGCGGCCCGCCATAACTCTTACTCAAACGTGACGGGTAACAGGTGACAGGTGACAAGATGATTGCGGATTTGGGATTGCTGAATGCGGAGTGCGGATTGAAAGCGACTCAACTTGTTCTTCAATCCGACATCCGCATTCCGCAATCGCAGGATGCTGTCCTGTCACCTGTCACGATTTACCTGCCACTTCTAAGTTCTCCCCTCCCGTCCCCGCGCCGTTCCCACGCCGTTGATTCATGTCGTGAATGACCAACCCCTCGACGACGCGCCCGTGCTGCACATGACTGTCGACAATCTCTGTGACGCGCGCGGCATCAACCCCGCCGTACCATACAC
>JACDEG010000236.1 GCA_013816505.1 Pyrinomonadaceae bacterium
GAGACGTGCAGCCGATCTTCCAGGCGTCGTGCTACTCGTGCCACGCGGGCGAGAAGCCGAAGGCTCAGTTGCGACTCGATGCAAAAACGCTGGCGATGAAGGGCGGCATCTCCGGCCCGGTCATCCTTCCGGGCAACAGCGAAGGCAGCCGACTCGTCCATCGCGTGCTTGGCCTGCACAACGAGACGCGGATGCCGCTCAAGGGTGAGCCGCTGTCATCCGCACAGATCGCCGTCATCCGCCGCTGGATCGACGCGGGCGCGGTGTGGCCTGACGATGCTTCGGCTGCAGGTGCGAAGATTAAAACGCACTGGGCATTTATTGCTCCGGTGCGACCGCCGTTGCCGTCAATCAAAAACAGGGCATGGGTGCAAAACCCTATCGACCGCTTCATCCTCGCGCGGCTCGAACGCGAACGGCTGATGCCTTCGCCGGCGGCCTCGAAACAGACGCTCGCGCGCCGCCTCAGCCTCGACCTGACGGGGCTGCCGCCGACCATCGAAGAGGTTGATCGATTCGTCGCCGACCGCGCGCCCGACGCTTACGAGAAGTTGGTTGAGCGACTGCTGTCTTCGCCGCACTATGGCGAGCGCTGGGGCCGCCACTGGCTGGATGCCGCGCGCTACGCCGATTCCGACGGCTACGAGAAGGACAAAACCCGACAGGCTTGGTTCTATCGCGACTGGGTGATTAACGCGCTGAACCGCGATCTGCCCTACGACCGATTCATCATCGAGCAACTGGCCGGCGATTTGCTGCCCGGCGCGGCGCAGGATCAAGTGGTCGCCACCGGTTTCCTGCGCAACTCGATGGTTAACGAAGAGGGCGGCGTCGACCCCGAACAGTTTCGCATGGAGGCGATGTTCGACCGCATGGACGCCATCGGCAAGAGCGTGCTCGGCATCACGATTCAGTGCGCGCAGTGCCACACGCATAAGTACGACCCGATCAAGCACGACGAGTATTACCGGATGTTCGCCTTCCTGAATAACTCGCACGAAGCGAACGTCGCCGTCTACACGCCGGAAGAGCAGATCAAGCGCGCGGAGATTTTCGGGCGCACACGCGAGATCGAGGCCGACTTACAGCACCGCACCCCGGAAGTCGGCAAGCCGTCGTTCGCCAACAACTGTCTGCTGGCGCGGCGACTGGTCGAGCGCGGCGTCCGCTTCGTGCAGCTTTATCACGAGGCGTGGGATCAGCACGGCAACTTGGTGAAGGAGATCAAGAAGAATTGTCAGGACACGGATCAGGCTTCGGCGGCGCTGATTAAAGATTTGAAGCAACGCGGAATGCTCGATGACACGCTGGTGATTTGGGGCGGCGAGTTCGGGCGCACGCCAATGGTGCAGGGCGGCGACGACGGGCGCGACCATCACCCAAACGCTTTCACGATGTGGCTCGCGGGCGGCGGCATCAAGGCCGGACAGACCATCGGGCAGACCGACGATCTGGGATTTAACGTGGTCGAAGACCGCGTTCACGTGCATGACCTGCATGCGACGATTCTGCATCTGCTCGGCTTTGACCACACGAAGCTCACACACCGCTCGCAGGGCCGCGACTTCCGCCTGACCGACGTGCATGGCGAAGTGGTGAAGAAGTTGCTGGCCTGACGGGTGAAGCCACAGTAAACAGTTTTGAGTTTTCAGTTTTCAGTTTGATGAAAACACCGAACCCTCCGCGAAAGTTATGCAGCAGTAGGCTGAACTACAGCCATCGAACAGTATTCAGTTTTGAACTGAAAACTCAAAACTGAAAACTGTTTTTTCACTTTTGCCTTCCTATAAGGAGACGCTCCATGTTGAATTCACAGCCCGGTAGTCGGTCAACGCTCGCATCGCGGAGAGAGTTCCTCGCCGGCATGGGTGCCGGATTAATCGCGGCGGCGTGCGCCCCGCGCGATTTGCTGGCGGCCCCTGCGAGACCGGTGCGAAGGAGCGGTGGCGGGCCGCTCATCTTAGGCAAAGGCCCGCACCGCTACGAGTGGGTCAATGACTGGGCGAAGCTGCCGAGCGGAATGCAGTTGGGCAGTTGCCACGGTGGGATCGTGATCGATTCGCAGAACCGAATCCTGCTCAACACTCAAACCGAAAACGCGGTGATGATCTTTGATTCCGATGGGAAGTTCATCAAAGCGTGGGGCAAGGATTTCAAGGACGGCTCTCACGGGATGATGGTTCGCAGAGAGGGCCGGGATGAGTTTCTGTACCTGACGCACACCGCCCGCCACGAGTTGATTAAGCTGACGCTCGACGGCGAGTTGGTCTGGACGCGCGGTCATCCGGAGCAGCCCGGACTCTATGAATCGGCGAGCGAGTACAAGCCGACGGCGGTCGCCTTTGCGCCGAACGGTGACATCTATGTGGCCGACGGCTACGGCAAGTTCTGGGTTCACCAGTACACCGCGAAGGGCGACTATTTGAAGTCGTGGGGCGGCAAAGGCAGCGAACCGGGCAAGCTGAATAACCCGCACGGCATCTGGGTCGACTCGCGCCGCAAGACGCCCGTTGTCATTGTCGCGGATCGCGGCAACAAGCGTCTGCAAACATTCACGCTCGACGGCCAGCACACGGGGTTCGTTACCGACGAGATGCGCCTGCCGAGCAACATGGATCAGCGCGGCGGTGATTTAGTCATCGCTGACCTCGCCGGCAAGGTGACGATCCTCGACAAAGACAATAAGATCATCACGCACCTCGGCGACAACACTGACCCGAAGATGCGCGCGACCAACAAGATTCCGCCCGACCAATGGACGGACGGCGTCTTCATCTCGCCGCACTGCCCGCGTTGGGATCGAAAGGGCAACCTCTACGTCCACGAGTGGCTGACGACGGGGCGCGTCACCAAGTTGAAGAGAGTTTAGTGTGCGAGCGTTTTGAACCAAATCACTCAGCAGTGACAGGTAAATCGTGACAGGTGACAGGTGACAGGTGACGAGTGATGCTGGATGCTAGTCAAGACACGCCAGTGGTGTTGCCAACATCTGACATCTATTCTTCGGTGGCTGTCACTTTTACCATTTGCCTTATAGTGACCGCGCCGTTCAGAAATCCGCTTACTTTCGCGTTGCCCGTCAGATGGTTACAACCAACTACGTCCTGGCAGAGTTCGTCGCACTGGCCCATGTTCGCGGCGTCTCGCGCGGCGGCGCGTTGAGATTCCTCGCTGATCTACGAGCATCACCGAGCGTCGAGGTCGTTTGGGTTCAAGAAGAATTGCATGACGCTGCGATGAGTTTGCTACATGCGCGGCTTGATAAAACCTATTCGCTCTGCGATGCCATCAGCTTCGTGCTGACGCCTGAACGCGGCGTCAATGAGGCCCTGAGCACCGACAAGCACTTCGAGCAGGAAGGCTTCGTTCGCCTCCTGACACAGTGCTATGGCTTCACTAATGAAGAACTCGACTTGCGGTCTCGACCACGACATTAAGTACTGCATGGGCAGCGAGAGATGCGCAAGGAAACGAAGAAGGTTGAAGCGGCGGCAGATTGCTTTTATATTCTGCCCGCTTGAATCATCATTGAACCACGAGGTTTAGCTTGTTATGACGTTGACGCAGATCACACCCAAAGATGAAGGCTGGGTCGTTCCGATGACACCGGAGATGGCGCACGCCGCCCGTGTCGCTGAAGGCTCGTATGTAGTGCTCTATGTGAAAGAAGGCAGCATCACGGCTGAGATACTGCCGCCCGCAACCGAAGAAATGAAACAAAGCGTGCGCCGCTTCGCCGAGAGAAACGCCGACTTCCTTGAAGAAATGAAACGTCTTGGCGACTGAAAAATTTGTTTACCTCTCATACCCGGAAGCCGTCGCGCTCCACATCGAGTTGATGCGCTATCTCGGCGAAACCCGCTACGGAGTCTTTGATCGCGCGCTCGTCGAATCGGCGCTGGCGCGCCCTGAACAAGCGGCGACTTACGAGAACGCCGACCTAATCGCACAAGCCGCCACGCTGCTCTACGGTCTAGTCAAAAATCATCCGTGGGTCGGCGGCAACAAACGCACGGCGACATTCTTAGCTGACAGATTCCTCAATCGCCACGGCTTGTTTATCTCCGCGCCTAAATCAGAGTTTGTTGCCTTGGTGCTTGCGGTTGAAGCAGACCGTTGGCAGACGACCGAAAATGATGCTTGGCTGCGCCGCTACACGAGAACACTTTCCTGACACGAATGCTCGCCGCGCATTATGTGAAGGGAACAGATGATGATGATTAAAGAACTCGATCAAATTGTGCTGAAGACGGATTTGCCGGAGCACGGTTTACAACAAGGCGACATCGGCACAGTCGTTCTTGTCCATCAAGGCGGCGCTGGCTACGAAGTCGAATTCGTCGCGCTCGACGGCGAAACAGTAGCAGTCGTCTCACTCGCAGCCTCTCAAGTGCGCCCCATCGCTCACCTCGAAATTGCGCACGTCCGCGCGATAGAGCACCAAGCAGCATAGGGGCGCGCCTCAGTGCTTGCGCTCGCCATGCGCCGTCGGGATTCATCGCCAAAATCTGAAGCGACCAGCCGCTTAACGTCTCATGCTCCGGCTAGAGTGCTGCACTACCTTGACCAAAACTCGCTTCTGTACCCGGAGCGCATCCGAACAGTATCTCGCGTCGGACGCTCCAGCTATAGCTTTCAAGAAAAAGTTATTTCGAGAAAGTGCGCTCAGGCAGCCCACGCCAGTTCTTCCGGCAAACTGCACAGTCTGTGATTAACTGCTGGATCAAAGGCTCTCGCCAGCAGGCCCCACTGAAGCCACAGGCTTCGGGCCCGGCGTCGATCAGGCGCGAGAGTTGGCGTTGCTGGTCTGTGGTCAGTTTCGGACGACGACCCGCGGGCTTGGTGAAGGCCACGCCACGCACGCCGTAGCAGAGAAACTTATGGACATACGCTTCAACCTGTGCGACCGACAGTTGGAGGACGAATGCCGCCTGCTCTGTTTCCTGGTAGTGAACGACGGCGAAGACCGTCAAAATGAATTTAACGAGATGCAGATCACCAAGTTGCTGTGCCGACTTGAGTTTGCGGTCGAGGGCTTGGCGCTGATCAGCGGTTATGGTAAGACGAAAGCGAGAGCATCTGGAGGCTCCTTTTGTTCGTGGCATGGAAACTACAAAACAGAGAGAGCATTTCCAGATGCTGGCTGCTCGTCAAGCGCCGCTGCCGCTTTTTTCAGATTTTCAAAAATCCTTTTTCTTGAAGTCTATAGCATCACCGCGCGCGGCAATCTCGATATTCTGAAACAAAGCGACATGCTCGCCCTTTTCTGCTCGCGCAGGTGTCCCGGCGACCTCATCCTCAAGCTCTACGACTACGCCCGCGAACTCCGTCAGCAAAACGCAACAGTCATCGGCGGCTTTCATACGCCGATGGAACAGGAGTGCCTGACCATCCTCCTGCGCGGCGCTGGCAGCCTCGTAATCTGCCCGGCACGCAGCCTTGAAAATATGCGCTTACCCGCTTCGTGGAAGAAATTGCTTGATGCCGGTCGCCTCCTGCTGCTCTCACCTTTCACGGAGAAGCAGCACCGCGTCACCGCCAATCAAGCTAACCTGCGTAATGAATTTGTTGCCGCACTTGCCACGCAAATCACCATCGTGTACGCGGACACCGGCGGTAAAACCGAGCAACTCGCGGCTCGCATCACGGACTGGCACAAATCGCTGTTCACATTCGATAGCGCCGCCAACTCCAACCTGATTAATCTCGGCGCCCGAGGACTAACCGTGGCTTCAGGAGACGGGCGCTTCTGTTGAACGGGGGCGCAACGGTCGGTAGCGGACGCCGTGCTCCGCGAGTTTGAAAAATCAAGCGGCAAGGATTAAAAGTTATAGTGAAAGTGAGGTCTGACCGCCATGCGCGCCGAAAAACAGATTCCGCAGCGTTACACCGTCGAAGCATACTTACAGATGGAGCGCGCGTCCGAAGTGCGCCACGAATACTTGGATGGCGCAATCTTCGAGATGGCGGGCGAGAGTCTCGCGCATCGCGACATCTGTACGAATCTTATCGTCGAACTTGGCACAAAGCTGAGAGGCTCTCGCTGTCGCGTGCTATCGAAAGATACGAAAGTCAGAAACGGCGCGTTGTCCAGTCCACGCCGCGTAATGCGCGGACTGTTTTCGTATCCCGATCTAGTGATTGTCTGCGGCACGCCGCAGTTTCATGACGAGTACTCAGACATTCTGCTCAACCCGCAGGTCATCATCGAAGTCTTGTCAGAGGCGACCGAAGCGTTTGACAGAGGCGAAAAGTTCCAGCGTTATCGCGAACATTTGTCGTCCTTGACAGACTACATTCTCGTCGCGCAAGACCGACCCTACATCGAGCATTTTACGCGCCGGAGCGCGGAGCGTTGGGAAATGATATCCTACGAAGGCACAGACAGCGCGCTCGAACTGTCATCGCTTGATTACCGCCTGCAACTTGCCGAAGTTTACGACCGCGTAGAGTTTCTGCCGACGGATGACGTGGCGGAAGAACCGCCGTTCGAAACTGAAGCGCCACAGGGCCTAACGCGCTTACTCCTGAAACAAGGTAAAACGGTAATGATTGAGCTACACCCGAAAGTGTTAGAGAAGAACGGCAAGAAAGAGTTCGTCATGCTGCCGTATGTAGAGTTCGTCGCGCTGCAAGAGATACTTGCCGACGCCGAAGACGTGCTCGATCTACGCGCCGCCAAATTTTTGTAACTGTGTGGCTTTGTGGTAAAACTTCTCTGTCCCACTGCATTATGGTCTGATACAACTTGATTCGACTTCAAAGTTTTCTGTGCGCAACCAATTCGTTGAGGGAAGTATGAAACTGAAGCTTTTGATCTGTGGCGTCTGGCTCATCGGCGCTCTGTGCTGTTTCTCGATTAGCCATCTGCCGGCAGCTGCGGAGGGCGCGGCGGCCACTGAGACGGTTGCCGAGAAAATTGATTTCCGGCGCGACATCGAGCCGATCTTCAAAGCCACTTGCTATCAGTGTCACAGCGGCGAGAAGGCCAACGCTGAGTTGCGGCTCGACGCGAAGACCGCGGGGATGAAGGGCGGCGTGTCGGGACGCGCCATCATCCCTGGTGACAGCAAAGGCAGTCTGCTGATGCAGCGCGTCCGGGGCGAAGGTGAAGGCATGCGAATGCCGCCGAGCAAGGGACTTGTGAAGGCACAGGTCGATCTGCTCGCCGCGTGGATCGACGAAGGCGCCGCGTGGCCCGATGAAGCGACGATGGTTGAGAAGAGCGCGCCGTCACAGTCACCGGTTGCGTCGTCACAGACGGCAGCGGTAGCCAGCGGAATTACCGGAGCGCAGAATGTTGATTTCGTCAGGGACGTGCAGCCGATCTTCCAGGCGTCGTGCTACTCGTGCCACGCGGGCGACAAATCGATGGGGCAACTCCGGCTCGACGCGAAGGCGCTGGCGATGAAGGGCGGCATCTCCGGCCCGGTCATCCTTCCGGGCAACAGCGAAGGCAGCCGTCTCGTCCATCGCGTGCTTGGCCTGCACAACGAGATGCGGATGCCGCTCAAGGGTGAGCCGCTGTCATCCGCACAGATCGCCGTCATCCGGCGCTGGATCGACGCGGGCGCGGCGTGGTCGGAAGACGCAGCGGGCGGCGGCGGCGATGCGCGAATCAAGCAGCACTGGTCGTTCGTCGCGCCCGTCCGCCCTACGCCACCGACCATCAAAACTGTCGTGTGGGCGCGCAATCCCATCGACAACTTCATCCTCGCGCGGCTCGAACGTGAAGGGTTAAAGCCGACGCCGGAGGCTGACAAGACCACGCTGCTGCGGCGCGTGACGTACGACCTGACGGGGCTGCCGCCGACGCCCTCGGAGATTGATTCGTTTCTCGCCGACACGTCCGCCGACGCTTATGAAAAGCGCGTCGATCAACTCTTGAAATCTCCGCATCATGGCGAACGGATGGCGATGCCGTGGCTTGATTTGGCGCGTTACGCCGACACGCACGGCTTCCACATCGACAGTCACCGCGACATGTGGCGTTGGCGCGATTGGGTCATCAACGCCTTCAACCGCAATCTGCCTTACGACCAATTCACCGTCGAACAGTTGGCTGGCGATTTGCTGCCCGACGCGACGCTCGAACAGAAAATCGCTTCCGGATTTAATCGCAATCACATGATTAATTTCGAGGGCGGCGCGATTCCAGAGGAGTATCAACTGGAGTACGTCGTCGACCGCGTCGAGACGACTTCGAACGTCTGGCTCGGTCTGACCGTCGGTTGCGCGCGCTGCCACAATCACAAATATGATCCGGTCACGCAGAAGGAGTTTTACCGATTCGCGGCCTTCTTCAATACGGTCGACGAAGAGGGTCTCGACGGGCGTGTGGGCAACGCTAAGCCTTTTCTCCAACTGCCTTCGCCGGAGCAGAAGGCGCGGCAGGACGCATTGAGCGCCGCGATTAAAGAGCATGAGGCAGCGCTCGCGGACAAAGAGGTGACACCGGAACAGGAAGCTTGGGAGCGGACTTACGCCGGCCAAATCGCCGCCGCACCGCGCGACGGACTCACCGCCCACTATGAATTGGACGGTAACTTTTCCGATCTATCGGGGAACTATCGGCACGGACGCAACGTCAAAGGCGAGCCGACCTTCGGTAATGGGGAGGTCGGACGGGCGGTCAGCTTCGATGGCGACACGCAGGTGACCTTCGGCGACGCCGGCTCGTTCGACCGCGGCGACGCCTTCGGCCTCGCGGTGTGGTTAAAGGGCTCCGGCAACACGCCGATGGCTTGGTTCCAAAAGTTTGAGAACACGGACACGCGGCGCGGCTACGAATTCCAGTTCGACGATTTGCAACTGATCGGCATCCAGAAGCGCTCCGCGCACTTGACCGTCAGGTTGATTTCACACTGGCCCGACAGCGCGATTCAGCTTCGCACGCGAAAGCGCCTGACGCTCGGCGATTGGTATCACGTCGCGCTCACCTACGACGGATCGGGAAAGGCGGCGGGGCTGAAACTATACTTTGACGGCAAGCCCCGCGAGGTTGAGGTCGTGCAGGACGCCCTCGCTGGCCCCGTCAAGACCGCCGCCGATTTGCAGGTCGGCAATAAGCAGTTGGGCAAGCCGTTCAAGGGCCAGCTCGATGATTTGCGAATTTATAATCGCGCCCTGAGTGAAGACGAGATCGGGCAGCTTGCGATTCACTACCCGGTGCGGAACATTCTTTCTGGCGTTACCGGCAAGCGCACCAAAGATGAGGCCACGCGCGTCCGCGATTATTTTC
>JACDEG010000698.1 GCA_013816505.1 Pyrinomonadaceae bacterium
ACGGATCAAGCCGGGGCCGAACCAGGAATCGGTGTGGGACTACCCGAGACCGCCGCGCGTGGAGGCATCGGCGCGCCACATTCAAGTCGTCTTCGGCGGTGTGATGATCGCCGACACGCGGAACTCTCCCGGCGCGTCCTCGAAACCAGTCACCCACCCGTCTATTACATTCCGCTTGAAGACATCAAAGCCGGGTGCCTGACCCCGTCGGGTCGCTCATCATTCTGTGAATGGAAAGGGCGAGCGAAGTATCACACGGTCAAGGCTGGCGACAGAGAGGCCGTCGATGCCGCGTGGTCATACCCAACACCCGAGCCGCATTTCGCATCAATTAAAAACCATGTCACGTTCTATCCGGCGATGATGGATGATTGTTATGTCGATGGCGAATCGGTGACGAAACAGCCCGGCGATTTTTATGGCGGCTGGATTACGGGCGACATCGTCGGCCCGTTCAAAGGCGGCCCCGGCACGTCCGGTTGGTGACTTCGATGCGTGTGGTGATGGAATCTGCTCTTCGCTCAGCTCAACTCAAGTGCCCTTCAGAGGTTTACCCCGTACCTTGTGACGTCTCAGCCACAATCAAGTCAACGACATCCTCCAAGCGACCTGCTTTCACGTACGCCTCGCGTTGCCGCGTCGCACCGTTGCCGCGCGAAACTGTTTCGCCCACGAGGGCGGAGATTTCGTCCCACCCTTGATGCTCTTCGAGTGACGGGCGCAGGTAGGCGAGAAACTTTTCGATCACCTCTGCTGCCGGGGCGGCGCGTTCGGCCCCGACATCGATCAGGTTCCCGCCCAGCCCGTAACGCGCCGCGCGCCATTTCGCCGCACGCAGCAGTTCGGGGCGCGCTCCTTGAATCGGCTCATCGCGCATCGTTTCTTTGTAGCCGGTTCGGACCAGCGCCTGCGCCAGGGCGGCAATCATCACCGCTTCGTTGACTGTCAAGCACACGTCGGTGACGCGAAACTCTAGCGTCTCGAACCGCGCCGACGGACGCACGTCCCAATAAATTTTCGTCCCGTCCGAAACGCTTTCGGTCGCAACCAAAGCATCAACCAATCGGTCGTACTCGGCGCGCGAGGCGAGCGGTTGCGGCGTCCCGGCCATTGGCCAGCGCCGCCAGATTTCCGTCCGAAAGCTCGCGTAACCCGTATCTTCCCCCAACCAAAACGGCGAGTTCGCCGCCAGCGCCAGCATCGGCGCCAGCCATACACGCGCGCGGTTCATGACCTGAATCGCCACCTCGCGGTCGTTGATGCCGACGTGGACGTGACAGCCGAAGATGAGCTGCTCGCGCGCGAGTTGTGCGTAATCTTCGGCGATACTGAAGTAGCGTTCTTTCGGCGTCAGCTTTTGATCTTCCCAGTGCGAGAACGGGTGCGTCCCGGCGGCGGCAATCCGACTCCCATCACGCTCCGCCGCGCTGATTACGCCGCGCCGCAGGCGCACCAACTCCGCACGCGCATCGCTGATGGTTTCGCAGACGGGCGTCCCGATCTCGATCTGCGAGAGGTAGAGTTCCGACTGCACTTCGTTGCCGACCGCGGCCTGCGCCTTTGGCAGAATGCGCCCCGCGCTTGAACGAAGCTCGCGCGTTTCGGGGTGGATGATTTGATATTCCTCTTCAACACCGATGGTGAATTTTTCCTGGTCCGCCGCCATGCGAGGTGATCCTTTGCTCGTCGGTATCCGCGAGTAACACCGACACGATGCCACTCCGCTATTTATTCTGTCCAGCGCCGATTTCCAAACAATGATTGAGCAACGGCATGCTCCGACTATTTCGCCGTCAGCGGATCGTACAACTCACGGTGTCGGGCTTTGAGTCGAAGGTACTCCGGGTCTTCACGCACCTCTCGCCATTTTTCGCGGAAGACTTCAGCGGAGGCGGCTTTCACCGCGTCGTTCTGGTAAGGAAGAATCTCTTTTCCGTCGGTTGCGTATTTTCGTCCGCCTTTGTGATTGGCGTAGCGGCGTGCGCGCGTGTAACCCATCTGAAGAAACTTTCGCGCCATGTCCATCCCGACGAAGTCCGCCGACTCGCGGTAGCGCACATACATCTCATAAATTCGCGCTGCCGACTCGCGCGCCACGTCAGGGTTTTTGAAGCGCCAGTGAGGAAGTATCTCGCTTTTGTATGGCTCGACCAGCAGCACGCCCTGCTCGCCTCTGCCAATGCGGTAGAGTTCCGGGTGCGCACGCAAATCCAGTTCGGCGTAGTTGAGTGAGTAGTCGAATTCCACGCCACTGATGCTGCCGTCTATCGTTCACGAAAATGCTCGCGGTTTGGCAAATATCTGTGTCGCCCGGAACCCGTCTAAACTCTGTGACTGCCGCCGTCGAGGTAGCAAATTAAGAACAAAATCCCCGGCTAAGTCTCAATCAACATCACTGAAGAGTTAACTTTCAGCAGGTGGAGTGCTGCGGCGGGTAGTACGTGAAACTAAGTAGCGCGCCGGGGTAAATCAATTCGCCCCTTTTTCTTAGCAGGGAAGAGGTGCGTCAGGACGCGATTCATGCGCCGCCCCCACGCCTCTTCATTGTGCTTTCCGCCTTCGGCTTCGTAGTAGCGCAAATCCTCGCCATCAACCCAGCCTTTACCGGTCAGCGAGTCGCGCAGATGTCTGACGCCGCGCAACGCACCCTCCCCTTCCGCCGTTCCCATGTCGAGCCAGATGCGCAGGTCGAGCTTAGTCTTCAGCGCTTCGACATCGCGCACGATGACGCGGTTGTCCCACCACACCGACGGTGAAAGCACTGCCAGTTTACCAAAAGTCTGATGATGCCTGAGGCCGAGATAGAGCGTCACCAGACCGCCGAGTGACGAGCCGCCGACGCCAGTG
>JACDEG010000237.1 GCA_013816505.1 Pyrinomonadaceae bacterium
CCGCATGGGGCGAGGCGTGCCGCGTTCCGGTGGCAGCTTGAAGAAGGTGATCATCTGGCCAATGAGTTAAGGGGGTACGGCTCGGTTTGTCTTTCCGCCATCCTTATCACGTTAACTTGACAGTACCCGCCAGAGCAATGCTGCCGATCAGGAATGGCGCGACTGAATGCCATAATCTACTTGGCCGGTTATGCTTCAATATTATTTTTGCAACGCAACCTTGGTAACTGCTTTTCATTGTCACTTTCTCTATGAGTATACCGAGGCTGTGGTTTGGCAGCGAATAAAGTGTTAACCCGGAGTGGAGATGGCAAATAGGCTTCAGTTATGCTTCATCGCAATCCTCATCACGACGGCCCATCTCAATCCAGCAGCTCAGGGTGTGACGGGCCGTATCAAGGTGACAGTCAGCGCGTCAACCGGAGACGTTGCCGCACCCTCCACCCCGCTCTCCGGCGCGCGGCTCACGCTCGTCAATCGTGCTCTGCCCAGTCAGTCCATAAAAGCTGTCACGGACGATATAGGCAATTTCGCCTTTACCGATCTGCCTGCTACTACATATCTCTTGACGGTAGAGTCTCCAGGTTTTCCGAACGTCATGCGCGAGATCAGCTTGACTCCGGGCGCAACGCTCACAATCGAGGTCATGCTGACTTCAACAATCTCTGAGTCCGTCACCGTGCGTGAAGAAGAAGGCTTGCTCAGCACAGCCGAAACAACCACGTCCAACATCGTTCGCATGCAGGCTCTGAAAAACCTGCCGTTGCGCGCTGAGAATTATCAGAGTGCACTGCAGCTAACACCCGGCGTTGTCCGCGACCGCAACGGATTGGATCACATCAAAGGCACACGCGCCGGTCAGAGTGCTTACACAATCAACGGCGCGGATATAACTGATCCTCTCACCGGCAATTTAGCTTTCGACATCCCGCTTGAAGCTGTCGCCAGCGTGCAGATCGAGGAGAACCCCTACTCGGCTGAATCTGGGCGGTTGACCGGCGGTGCCACCATTCTTGAAACTAGAGGCGGGGGTGATAACTTCAAGTTCACCGCTGCGCGCTTCTTCCCGACCTTCCGCAACGTCATCAGTGGACCGGTTGATTCTTTCCGCCCGCGCTTAACATTTAGTGGCCCCCTAGTCCACGACCGCTTGTACTTTCTGCAGTCATTTGAATATCGCTTTTCGCGCCTTCGAGTGCCGAGCCTTGAAGCCTCACGCGACGACTCGACTTCGGAAGCTTTCAACTCATTTACGCAGTTTGATCTGACAGTCAACAACAAAAACCGAATCAAGTTCGTCGCGGCCTTCTTCCCGCAGAAAGCGCGCTTTGTCGGGCTGAACACCTTTAACCCACAAGAGACCACACCCAATACGAAGCAGCGCGGCAATCTCTTCTCCGTCTCCGAACAGGCGATCTTCAACGACGCATCGTTTCTCGCTTCAGTGGTGAGCTATAAAACGTTTGATGTTGACGTGTTCGCACAAGGGCCCGAGCCGCTCGAGTTGTTGCCAGAGCGCAATAGGGGCAACTATTTCGCCGACACGCGCCGGCGCTCGCGCCGCTTTCAGTGGCAAGAGACTTACTATGCGCGTCCTTTCGCGCTCGGCGGTCAGCATTCGCTCAAGCTTGGTGCCGAGTTCAGCCGCACGAATGTGTCAGGACGCTTCCCCTATCAACCGATCCTGATCCGGCGTGGCGACAACACACTGGCCCAGCGCGTGGACTTCGACGGAGATGGCACGGCTTCGCGCTCTATAAACGAGTTCGGCGCCTTCGTGCAGGAGCGATGGGTAGTCAATAAGAAGTTGACGATTGACGGCGGGCTGCGTTTCGACCGTGACGGGATCGTCCGGCGGAGCAACCTCGCGCCACGCCTCGCGTTTCTGTATCTTCCGTTCAAGAATGAGCGCACGATAATCCGCGGCGGGATCGGCCTCTTTTACGACCGCACGCCTCTCTTGGTCGGCATCTTTGGGCGTGAGAACGAAGGAGAGGACGAACTTCTCTTGAGTTCTTCAAGGCGCTTCACACACCTGCCGGAACGGATCGTCACGACGTTCGCGCCTGATGGATTCTCGGTCAGCGACGGCCCGCGCCGCTTCAGAAATGATGTTGAAGAGCCCCTGAGCAATCCGCGTAGCGTGCGCTGGAGCCTGCAACTCGACCGTGGAATCACAAAGAACCTGACGGCACGCCTCGGCTACCTTGAGCGCACAACCACGAATGATTTTATTATTGAGCCTCGCGAGGGTGCGTCCGACACGGGCAGGCTTGTTCTTAGCAGTCGTGGCCGATCACGCTACCGTGAATTACAACTGCTCGCCGCTTACACAAAGCTGCCTATCGGCAGTTGGAACGCTTCCTACGTATGGTCGAGCGCGCGCGGCGATCTCAACACGGTCGACGATTTCCTCGGAGACTTCCCGTCGGTAGTCGTGCGCCGGAACGAATATGCGCCGCTTCCGTTCGATGCGCCACACCGCTTCCTCGTTTACGGAGAGTTGAAGACCCGCTACGACATCACCGTTTCGCCATCGCTGGAGATTCGCTCAGGATTTCCATTCTCATTTGTCAACGAGCAATTGGACTTCATCGGAGCGCGCAATAAAGCGGGGCGCTTCCCCACTTTCATTTCTCTCGACGCGCAAGTAATTAAAGGTTTCGCGATACCAAAATTCGTCCCCAAATTGGAGGGGCGCAGAGTGCGCATCGGCGTCGCGGTTTTCAACATCACCAATCACTTCAACCCTCGTGATGTGCAGAGCAATCTGGGCAGTTCGCGCGCCGGTCAATTCTTCAACAGTCTGAGCACGTCCGTGCGTGGCAAGTTCGAGTTTGACTTTTGAGTCTGATGAGCTTCGGGAATGAAATTCATGAGACGTGTCGATGAGCTGGTTGTGTTTCAAAAATCGGGTGGGGTTATAATCAGCCCTTCATGATCTCTGGACAACTCTGCCGAGGACTCGACTGTGAAGCTCAATTCAACTCCGTTCAAGTGGCGCCACTACGCCCCTGATGTCATCCTCCTCTGCGTCCGCTGGTACTGCAGGTATTCTTTAAGCTACCGCGACCTTGAAGAGATGATGCGGGAGCGAGGCCTCGAGGTGGATCATGTCACGGTCTGGAGGTGGGTGCAGACGCATGCGCCGGAGATCAATAGACGCATCCGTCCTCACCTGAAACTCGCCGGCGCTTCCTACCGCCTTGACGAAACCTACGTGAAAGTCGGCCGAGAGTGGAAGTATCTCTACCGCGCGCTGGACAAAGACGGGAACACCATCGAGTTTATGTTGAGTGCGAAGCGCGATATTGCTGCGGTGAAGCGCTTCTTTCAAAAGATGATGAAGGCTGACCATCGAAGACTCCCTTTCACCATCAGCGTCGACAAACATGCTTCGTATCCCGAAGCTTTCGCCCCCTCACAGAAAGAGAATGTGTTGCCGTTTGACTGCTGCTTGCGGCGGACGAAATACCTGACCAGCATCGTCGAACAGGATCACCGCTTCGTCAGAAAGAGGTGGCGGGCGATGCAGTGCTTCCGCTCGTTCCATACTGCTGAGCGGACGCTGGAGGGAGTCGAAGCTTTGCACATGCTACATAAGGGACAAGTAAAAAGATTGAGTGGTGATGATGCAGTAGGGCAGGCGAAGTTTGTCGCTTCACTCTTTCGTGTCGCCGCGTAACGAAAAGTTGATGACGAACTTTCGCGCCTTGAAAATAATCTTTGCAACGCAGCCCTTAAAACTATCCGGCAATGAGAGAACTCACTATTGAGAGTGGCGAATGCGCGAAGGCGGAGAGTCTCGCTACCGGACACGTTATCTGAGCTGTGTCGCGGGCGCACGTCTCGCACTCTTAACCGTCTTCGGTATAAATTACGTGCTTGACTCTCGGCACACATGGCTGCCGCGAACGTTGTGTTCCGCCCCAGCGGCTACTCGCGATGCATGGAAGAGATATAATGGGAGCCGGATATGAAGGCTGAGGAAACTATCACTACCATCCTCGGAGGCACGACGGGCATAACCCCGTTGGGCTCGCACGCGTTTCTGGACGAGTTTGCGCTCGCCTATCACCGCGTGGTCGTCGAGCGCCTGCGCGACGAGCCGGAGGCCGTGCTGGAACGTGCTCATCGAAATCTTAACCGGTGGACGGAGGGCGATGCGTTCGGGGCGGGAGAGCAAGCGTCTTTGGAAGAGTGGCGTGAGATTCTCGGCGAAGCGGATGTGGATCGGTTGATCGAGATCATGACCGACACGTCCAACGAGGGGCAGCGCCTACGCTCGTCTTCACCATTTGTCGGCGCACTTTCACCTGAAGAGCGATTGGAGATACTCGCCGCCTGTGAACAAAGAGCAACTGTTTGACCTGACCGAGCGCGTCAAGCTCGTGACCGGGGTCAAATTTCCCGTCATCGTCGGCTCGCAGTCCCTCTACGGCGTCACCTCGCATGTCCCCGACATCGTCAAACGATCCGTCGAGTGTGACTTCCTGCTCCCGTCCGTCGGCCCGCCAGCCTTCCGCGCCGTCATCGAGCAGATCGGATTCGCCAGCAGTTTCCAAGAGACTCACGGCTATTATGCAGACGCTGTCGGCCTCGCCACCGTCGTGCTGCCCACGGGCTGGCAGGAACACCTTGTGCCTTTAACAGACGAGGCGGGCAATCTGCACGCCTACTGCCTTGAAGTACACGACACCTGCGTCAGCAAGTTAATGGCCGGGAGAGAGAAAGATTTTACCTTCATCAAAGAGCTACTGGATCGCGGGCTGGTGGACATGGAGACTTTCATCGCCCGCGCCGAGTTAGTAGTAGACATGCCGCAGAGCAATGCCTTGTCTCCACGCCTCGAAAAGCTGGAGGCTTACCTCAAAGCCGCGCGACCGGTTCATGATGTGCGACCCATCCAGCGGCTGTTGACGCGCCTTCGCGGAGGCACCACCGAATACAGAGAAGGGCCTTTCAAGTGATCGTGAAGGTAACACAAGGTAATCATCTACTTGACGCAAGCGGTTGGTCACTAACTTCATCATTCTTCAGCAAGCTTGAGCAACATGCGGCGGTAAGTTGTCTATCTTGCGTCAAGTAGATGATTACCTTACCTTGACCTTTGATCACCCTCCCTAGTTGATGCTGGCTTTCGGCGACGGCGACGACATCGTTGCGCGCCCTGGCGACCGCCATTGCCGTGTGGTGCGCCGCCCGGGCGCGCTCATAATCTCCGAGGTCGTAAAATCGCTGCCCCCGACTGTTTAGCTTTTCCCACTGCTCTCGACTGTTACGCTGACTACTCAACTCCAGCCATGGTTCGGCCGAAGAAGCACCCATTTCGTTCAACTGTTTTTTGTCACGCTTCTCGGAGTCAGTGTGCTGAGTAAATGTCACGGCCGCCGATGCGCATATGGTTGTTGCCGCTAGAAAAACGTAGATCGACCTGGCTAATAACTTTTTCACGGTGGGCTCTGTTTCTTTTGATGACTTGGACATCTGATTCGGTAGGATTTGAATTGAAATTTGGCTGGCGAGTTTTAAGTTTGTCGGGTGACTCAGCCAGCATCATTGGAAACATCCAACACGTCCCAGCCGAGACCTTCGACCCGCGCGAGACGCCGCGCTTGATCAGGATGAAGCGGGTCGAGGAGGTAAAAGTCCGAATGCTTAGCATCGCCGGTCGTCGAACTATAGATGAGTTGTCCGCCCTTCTTCCTCCATTCGAGGGAGTTGACAGAATCTTCGCCGCCAGTGAGTTGTGTCACCTCTCCGGTGTCGAAGTCGAGGCGGTGTAAATGAAAAATTTCATCGCCAGCTTCATCCATCGTGAACACGACATACTTACCCGCGTGCGGCTCGAACCAGGCCGAGTCGATGCGGTTGGGAAGGAAGGTCAGTTGGCGGCGTGTCCCTCCCGACATCTCCACCAAATGAATCTGTGTGGTCTCAGCGAAGCGTGTTGAAATCAGTATCTCGCGTCGAGTGGGATGCCAGTTTTGCAGTCGTGCGGCCCGGGAAGAAACGTAGCGGCCGATGCGCTCGACTATCTCGGTCGGAATAGGTGGGACACCTTCCACCCGCATCGCTGGTGGAGGGTTAATCACAGCGGTGGGCACCCCTCCGGCGGGCGGCATTTGCGCCGAGGCTGAGGCGCCAGCCACGAAGAGCAGCGCGCACGCGAGCCACGTCACTCTCATACTCTCTTCGACGAAACCAACCATCGCTTGGGTGAGCGATCCTATCCAACTCTCGCTTGGACGCGTCATGCGTTTTAACATGGTCGTTTGAATTTTGATGTGGAGACCAAAAATGATGCCAGCAGCATATTGTGTTGGTTGGTCACTCGGTCAAGTGATTGACATTTCTTGACCGTCGCCGCCCTTTCGCTCTTGCTGAGGAATGTCCAAACCGAGCCTAAATTGATTTGCGCACCGTCACAGACATCTCACTGTGAGCTGAGCCGGAATTAATGAGCGGCGTGGCGACGGTCGCACCAAACCGGGTCGTTCAGAGGCTCACTGTTTTGATTCAAATTTAAGGTCTAAGGATAGAGACGGTTGAGCCCCCCCTCATCTACCACTTTACAACAAATAATTTCCATTTTTTTCGGACGTGTTACTTCTTCATGTGACCTGTGAGACCAGCAAAAACGGCGAAGTTAATGTGTACTTTTGATGTTTTCAGTTACCCCATCTGCTCCGACTGATGGCGACAGAATGATGAGATTTTCCTTTCTCTCGGTTAAAATTCCAACTGCATCGCTAGGAGTGGGTGGAGCATTCAGTCAATTTTATCATGCGGCTTGCCGTATCCAATCGCTACTGGCACAACACGGGGCCTTCCCATTCGAGACGGACAACTTTCAACATCCGGAGCAATCAAATGGCTAAAAACACAGGTCAGGGTTCTCGCCAAGGTGCGGTTGATCATTGCACGCAAGTCAAAAATCCAAAGACCTCGCTTGCGGGTCTGCGAGCATACCGATGGCCCCACTTTGCAGCAGCATGTACACGGCTGCACGAAGCAGGGGGCCACCTGTTACACGGATGAAGGGCCAGGTTACAACCAAGTCCAGCGACCACACAGGACGGTCTGTCATGGTCAGCATGAATGGGCGAGAGACGACGACGATGATGGCGTGCGTGAAGTACATACCAACACTATTGAAGGGCTGTGGACGACGACCCGCAACTTCCTGCGTCCGTTTCGCGGTGTCCATAAGAAATACCTGAAATACTATCTGGCGATGTGTGAGCATCGGATCAACCTAAAACGCATCAGTCCACAGTTCATCGCTCAACTTGTTGCTGAGCACAAATTGGTTACATGAGCCATGGGTTTCATGTGCGCGGTTGCTTCAGGATTGTTAAGCATTGCCTCAAAATCCTCACGACTACGCCACTGAGCATAATTCGCAACTCGCGAGCCGTCTGCGCTCTTATGAATGTTAGCCGAGATGAAGCCGGACAAATTCTTCATTGTCTTTTCCGTGGCTTCTACGAGCATATCCACCAATCTTTGCTGGTTCTCCGGCTCAACAGTAAAGACGTTGATGAGCGTAACAACTTTATTGTCTTTCGAGATTGTGGTCATCAGATTTCCTTTCAATACTGCTGTTTTCGATACTCAAGATACAACTCAAGCTGTAGCAAGCTGTCGTCCGACGTACATTCAAGCGAGCCGCCCAACTACTTCGTAATTGGTTTGCGCCTGCCTGCCAGACTTTCTTGATGCGACGGTACAACGGGTAAATTCTTCGTTGACGATGGATCAGCGGCTGCGCATAAGAGATTGAGCATTAGCAAACGTGCCGCCGGATCAACCGCAACGGATTCTTCCAGATCGAGGTCGCAGACCCACACGCGACCAAGACCTACAGGAATCTCGAACAGCACCGTCATGTACTGTTCCGGCACTCGCTCCGCCAGGATGTAGCTGTGTGACGGGATGAACCGGATGAGTTCGCGCGCCGCACCATTGGGCTTCAAGCGATGCGCGCTGCTCGCGACAAAGACGCGCCAATCATCTTTTCTTCCCCACCACTTAATGTCCATCGCACGCAACCCTTCCGTCAATTTTGTTCCGGCAGATGGCGCGTAGTCAGCGTATTCACCGGTCACTTTCTTAACCTCCGACAAATCGTTCGGGAACAAGTCCACAATGCTCTTGCCCGGCGAAAACAAAATCGCCGTTGCCCCTTGTTCGACTAATTCACGCACGCGCCCGCCCGGCCTTAAATTTTTCAATGAATCTCCGGCTCCGATGAGCAGAACAGAGCGAGAGGCTTCCATATTCGGCGGCAGGTCGTCTGTGATCTGTTGAAAGACTCGCGCCTCGTTGACGAACTGCCGTAGTCCCCTGCCGAGCGAAAGGGTCGCCGCGCTGCTGTTCACCATCGGCACGGTAAGCGGAACAGGTTTTGCGAAAACTTCGACTCTATCGAGCGTGCGGCTGACCTCTCCTTTGTTGTCAGTGAGCCGCAAGACGAGACTCATGGACGGGCGCGCTTCTTTCGTCTCCGGCGCGCGCAGGCGCAACGGCTGACGAAACGTCGCGTAGTACGGAAGGCTCTCGACCTTTACGTCATCAATCGCGGCCATTTCTTTTCCCGTTCGTTCGTCAACGAAGGCCGCACGCAGAGTTAACCCGCGAAGATCGCGGAACTGCTCGTCGTCGTTCGTGATGAAAGCGGCGGTCTCAATCTCTTCGCCCGCGTAGAAACGGCGACGCGCAGTCTCCAATGCTAATCCGACGGGCGACCACGCCTCGCGCATTGCTCCGTAAACCGGATACGGCGCGACGCGGCGCGCATCGTAGCTGTGCGCGAACCAGCACTCGGCGGAGAAAAGCATGAAGCCCGCCGTGCGTTCGTCGCGCTGAAAACGCAACTGCTCCGCCCAGCGTTTCGTCACGGCGCGATTGTGTTCGAGAAAGACGGCCGGATCCCTGCCGGGGTATGCGTCCTGCCCGACCCACGCTTGCGGGGTGACGAGATCGCGCGTGTAGCGCAACACGGGCAACCCCGTGTCGAGGTCTGGATAGCCCGTGGACATCTCTTGACCGATGAGCGGTCGGTTCGGCGTAAGGTCTTTGATGTCAGCCTTCGAGTCAATCACAAACGGCGAATCGCTGTACCAACCGCGATAGCGATGGATGTCGTCAACGTCGCCATCGTCAAT
>JACDEG010000699.1 GCA_013816505.1 Pyrinomonadaceae bacterium
GATTAATGATGACTGAGTTAAACCAAGCGGACGGATCACGCGCGATTACACGCACCGGAACAATGTTGTAGCTGACCTCTTCTCTGAGCGCGAGCAGGCTCTTCAGCCGCTCATTCTCGCTACGCGCGATGCGGGCGTCACGCATCTCAGCCTCAATCTCGGCGACATGTCGTTTCAGTTCCTCATTCTCCGCCACAGCAGTGCGCAGACTCCCGATGCGGCGGAAGACATTAGCGCCTGCGCCGCCGACGGTCGCAATGGGCCGCTGAACGAGCGACGCGAGGGCCTGCGTCCACGTGCGAACCACTGGCTGATTCGTCACGGGGTCGCGCGCGCTGTAGGACATCAATGCGAGGTTGAGTGCGAGGAAACCTCCGAGCCACACGGGAGCGCGTTGCCGGACCTCTCTCTGCGTGCGAATCGCCATCACTCGTCAATCGTGAATCTTCAATCGTGAAAGGTGAAATGCCCTGGCAGCTATCTTTAATTCTACTCACGATTGACGATTCATAGCTACTACATGTTGCTGGAGAGCGTGTTGTCCCATTTCACGCGCTTCAGAAGGTTGAAGTCGGAAAGCATCTTGCCCGCGCCGAGCACGACTGACGAAAGCGGGTCTTCGGAGACCGATACGGGGAGGCCGGTTTCGATAGATAAGCGACGATCTAAATTTTTGAGGAGCGCACCGCCCCCGGTCAGAACAATGCCGCGTTCGACGATGTCGGCTGACAGTTCCGGCGGCGTCCGCTCTAAGGCGACGCGCACCGCGTTGACGATTGTCGAGACGGAGTCGGCCAGTGCCTCGCGGACCTCTTCGTCGGTGATCGTGATGGTCTTCGGAATGCCTTCAATCAAATTACGGCCGCGCACGTCCATCGACAGCGGCTCGTCGAGCGGGAAGGCCGAGCCGAGTTCGATCTTGATCGCTTCAGCCGTGCGCTCGCCGATCAACAGGTTGTACTTGCGTTTGATGAACTGTGTGATCGACTCGTCCATCTCGTTCCCGGCAACGCGCACCGCGCGCGAATAGACGATGCCGCTTAAAGAGATGACGGCGATGTCGGTCGTGCCGCCGCCGATGTCAACAATCATGTTGCCATGCGGTTCAGTAATCGGAAGCCCCGCGCCAATGGCGGCGCACATTGCTTCCTCGACCAGATAAACCTCCGACGCCTTCGCGCGATACGCAGAGTCTTCGACGGCACGCCGTTCGACCTGTGTGATTTCACTGGGTATGCCGATAACGACGCGCGGGCTGACCCACGATTTACCGTTATGGGCTTTACGGATGAAGTGCTGGAGCATTCGCTCGGTCACTTCAAAATTGGCGATCACGCCGTCCTTCATCGGGCGAATCGCGACGATGTTGCCGGGCGTGCGACCAAGCATTTCTTTGGCTTCTTTGCCGACCGCTTCAACGCCGTTGGTAACTTTGTTAATCGCGACGATGGACGGTTCAGAAACGACAATGCCACGCCCTTTGGCGTAAACCAGCGTGTTTGCCGTGCCGAGGTCAATTGCTAAATCGCTTGAGAAAAGACTGAAAAGAGATTTGAAGGCCATTTAGTTTCTGTCTCTGCCTAACGTTTGTTGATACGACTGCGGGAGTTGAACCGGAGCGCTCCGAAAGATGATCTTCTGTTACTTAAGTGGTGAGGGCGGCGAGAAATCATCAGGATCATCTTCCGGCTACGACTTGGTGGTTCACGTTTCCTGTCGCAAAAGAACTGACCAAGATACACTGAAATTAAGGTTCTTCGCTATCAAAGAAAATACAGCAAGCGGTTCACAGTTACTTAAAGCTGAGAATGGACGTGCTTGAAATCTTTACGGCAGGGGCCGGCGTTTGCACACTATCTGACTCGGACAATGCTTTACCGCATACTGACGAAAATGTCTATTGATTTTTTTTAACATCTGGTGCAGTGGCCGAGGCAGCGCGGACGCAGTTCTTGTGGGCGGCCTTCGCTTCGTACATCGCGGAGTCGGCACAGGCGATTAACTGCTGTGGAGATTGAGCGTGCTCCGGAAAAGAAGCGATCCCGAAACTCGCCGTCAGTTGCAGGTGCAGGCCGCGCCCGCCGGTGAAGACGTAACTAGCGAGATGCGCGCGCACGCGCTCGGCCACGCGCGCCGCTTGCTCCGCGCCGGTCTCCGGCAGGATGACCACAAACTCGTCACCGCCGTAGCGTGCAACCACATCGGTGTCGCGCACGGACGAGAGGATCACCGCCGCGAGTTCCATCAACACGTGCGAGCCGACGAGGTGGCCGTGCTGGTCATTGATGCATTTGAAGTCATCAAGGTCGAGAAAAAGCGCCGCGACAATCGAGCCGTAGCGGCGCGCGCGCTTGATCTCGCCAATCAGGTACTGGCGCAGCGAGCGCGCATTATGAAGCTTGGTCAGGTCGTCGGTGAGTGAGAGGCGTTCGGCTTCGGCAATGCGGGCCGAATTAGCGAGGGACGCGGCGAGCGGCAATGCCAGCGCGGAGAGCAGTAACGCCTCCGACTCGGTGAAGGGGAGCGCGCCCGTACTCTCGCGTATCGCTTCAAGGACTCCGAGCACTCGCTCACCACAGACGAGCGGCACGGCGATGTTGTAGCGCTCACCCTCTTTTTCTCTGACTGCTTCGACATTTGTAAAAGCCGTGCGCGTGACGCCGGATACCGCTCCCGAAAGAGTGAGTACATCGCCCACCAACGCTCGTCGCCAATCGCCGTCGGACAGCACGCACTCGCTGGCGGTGAGGCCACGGACTGCCAATGGCTCCAAAAGTTCTTCGCCTGAATTGCTCCTGACTTCGCCAGCGAGGTAAATGGTCCAGCGGTCG
>JACDEG010000238.1 GCA_013816505.1 Pyrinomonadaceae bacterium
CCTTTGATAACTGTGTTTTCGTGCAAGTGAGATTCCCGCCCTCCAAGTGCAGGAGTGACAGCATATCCCTCACGGTAGCGACTGACCATCAATCCGTGGAGCAGGAGTAGAAGCGGGTAACGCAAAGCTTAACGGCGAATCCCTGCCAGCACAGCTTTGATATGAGTGGGAAGACGAACTTACGTCTGAACCGTCGTTACAGCGAACAAGCCGACGTAGGCTGAGAGGCTTGACCAAAAGGTGAAGGATGAGAACCGAGAGTTTTTGTGACCGACCCGGATGCACTACTCGATAAACCCGGTGGACAGTAAGGCGCTACGCCTGGTCGTCAAACGAAGATAGGAACGGAGTAATGCCTGGTTGTTCTCAACGTCGATTAGCGTCGACGTTGAGTGTTTGCCAGGAGCGGGGAACGAGTTAAAGGATGAAGGACATCTCGCTAAACTAGCGGCGAGATGTTGTGTTGAATGACGACATCTCGCCTTCTATCGAGACGGCATTCTTTCCGTTGAGAGGCTTGAGTCCTAGTTTATTCATGCGGCTGCGCAGTGTGGAGGGCGGGACGCCGAGGATGGCGGCAGCGCCGAGCGGGCCGGCGATGCGCCCGCGCGTATGACGTATCACTTGCTCGATGTGACGGCGCTCGTTCTCTTCAAGCGTCACCAACTCGACGGATTGAAGCGGTGCGGCTCTCGCGGCGACGACTTCTCGTTGCGGCACAACGGTGTGAACGGGGCCGCGTAGGGCAATCTCATTTTCGAAGGCGAGGGGCAGCATGATGTCGAGTTCTTCGCCCTCGGCAATCAGCACGGCGCGCTCGATTAAGTGCTGCAACTCGCGGACGTTCCCCGGCCAATGATAATCGTAGAGCCGTTGCAACGAGGCTTCGTTGATCGAAGAGACACGCTTGCCGAAACGCGCGCGGTACTTCTTCGTGAAGTAGTAGACGAGCGGCAGGATGTCTTCGCGGCGCTCGCGCAACGGCGGCAGCGTGATCGGAAAGACATTGAGGCGGTAAAACAGATCGGAGCGAAACTTGCGCTCCTTGACGAGATGTTCGAGCGGCTGATTGGTCGCCGCGATGATCCGCACGTCCGCCTTCAAAGTCTTCGCGCTCCCCAGACGCTCGAATGTTCCGTGCTGCAAGACGCGCAGGAATTTGCCCTGCGTCTCTAAAGGCAACTCACCGATCTCGTCGAGGAAGATGGTGCCGCCGTTGGCGATTTCGAAGCGCCCGAGCTTGCGTATGAACGCGCCGGTGAAAGCGCCCTTCTCGTGGCCGAAGATCTCGCTCTCGATCAGACCGGCGGGCAGCGCCGCGCAATTGATCGTCATCAGCGGAAGATGTCCGCGTGAGCTGCGCGCGTGGATATGGTGGGCAAGCAGTTCCTTGCCGGTGCCCGTCTCGCCGCGCAGCAGCACAGCCGTGTCGGTGCCGGCGACGCTCTCGGCCTCCCTCATCGCCGTCTGGAAGTTGAGACTCGTGCCGACGATTTCCGGCGCGGCATGGAGGCTTTCCTGATTCGTCAGAACCTGGTTGAGCTTCGCCTGGATGGCCTCCTGGTTGGCGAGAATCCGCTGCTGATTCGCAATTACCTCGTCGTCTAAGACCATGATCGTCATTCGTTAGGTGCGGGCAAACTCCGTTGATCGAGAAAGTATCGTAAGGTAAAGGCGGAAACCAACTCAAGCTCGTAACGGCACGGGTCATGTGTCGATGTCTCGCTCACCAACTCAACGCTCGTTATCACCCGCTCTCAGTTTGACAGAAACTCCTGCCTTCACCCCGCAGGCTCATCTGCCTTACAATCCTTTTTCGGAAACGTCGAGTGTTCAGAGAGACGAGAAACAATGCGCGTCACCATCGGACAGATCAACACGACGAACGGCGATTATGAAGGCAACACCGAACGCATCCTTCGCGCGATTGAGCAGGCGCGGCACGACCGCTCCGACCTCGTCGTTTTGCCGGAGGTCGCGGTGCAGGGCTACACCTCGCTCGATTGGTTTCTGGACCGTGACGTGGCGGAGTCGGCGCTGGCACCGCTCGACCGAATCATCGCCGCGTGCGACGGGTTGACGGCGGTGGTCGGCACCATCCGCCCGACCGGAAAAGCTTCCGGGCGCCGGCTCTACAATTCCGCGGCGGTGATTCGCAATCGAGAGTTAATCGGTTTCGCGGATAAGACCTTGCTGCCGGAGTATGACGTGTTCGACGACCCGCGCTACTTCGAGTCGGCAAGCGAGCGACACCTTTTCCCGTTGGGGGAGGACCGGCTCGGCGTCGCGGTGTGCGAAGATTTGTGGAACGACAAGACGTTCTGGCGCGAGCGCCACTACGCGCATGATCCGGCGGATGACTTGATCGAGATGGGCGCAGACGTGCTGGTCTCGATCAACGCTTCGCCGTTCAATAAAGGGAAGATGGGGCAGCGTTGCTCGATGGTTTCGCACCGGTCGAAAGCGGCGGGGCTGCCCATCGTGTTCGTCAACCTCGTCGGCGGCAACGACGGCATTATCTTTGACGGCGCGAGCATTGTCACCGACCGTCGCGGCGAAATCATTCTGCAAGCGCCGCCGTTCGAAGAATTCTGCGGTACGGTTGACCTCGACTGCCGGACGCGCGACGAGCGGTGCCTGCCCGGCGACGACATCGGGACGGTTCATCAAGCGCTCGTCCTCGGCATTCGTGATTACGCGGGCAAGAACCGTTTCACGAAGGCGGTGATCGGCCTTTCGGGTGGCATCGATTCGGCGGTCGTCGCGACGCTCGCGTGCGAGGCGCTCGGCTCCGCCAACGTGCTCGCGGTCATGATGCCATCTCCATTCTCTTCGCGCGGCAGCGTCGATGATTCCGTCGCGCTCGGTCATAACCTCGGAATGCCGACAATTGAGCACCCGATCACCTCGGCGTTCGAGGCGCTGACGAAAGAGTTGAGCTTAACCAAGCCGACGCGCGGTGGTGAATCACTCGCGGCGGAAAATTTACAGTCGCGACTGCGCGGCAACATCCTGATGACCATTTCGAACGCCGAAAATCGATTGCTGCTTTCGACCGGCAACAAGTCGGAACTGGCGCTTGGCTACTGCACGCTCTACGGCGACACGAACGGCGGCTTGGCGGTACTCGGCGATTTGCTGAAGACGGAAGTGTACGCGCTCGCGCGCCACTACAACCGGCAGCGCGCGATCATCCCGCGCGCGATCATCGACAAGCGCCCCAGCGCCGAACTCGCGCCCGATCAGTTCGACGACCAGACGCTTCCACCGTATGACGCGCTCGACCCAATTTTGAAACTCTACTTTGAGAAGAAGGCGACGCCCGAAGAGATCATCGCCGATGGGCACGACGCGCGAATGGTCTATGACATCCTGAACCGCGTCGAATCGCCGGCCAACGAATTCAAGCGACGCCAGTTGCCGCCGACTTTAATCATCTCCAGAAACGCCATCGGCATTGGTCGCCGCCGCCCCGTGACGCACCGCTATCGTCGCCAGCCGCCGACTCCTTCCGAGTCTCAATGACGGTTGCGCTACCCCGTTCGGTTGATGAAGTTGCGGGAAGTGGACGAGAATACAACCCCAATTCAGAATAGTGAGGTGAGAGCTTATGGAACCTGAATCGAAGTTTCGCGGTGCGGGCGGCACGCCCGGCGGTCTGGGAGAGTTTTTCATCGGGCTGGTGATGGCTCTGATCGGAGCCTATATGTTGACTAACCGCGTGACGGTGGCGAGCAGCTACTATTCGTCGTGGGGTTACAACACGTTTGGGCTGTCGCTGCTCCCGCTCATCTTCGGCATCGGCATCCTGTTCTTCAACAGCAAGTCGATAGCGGGTTGGGTGCTATTGGCAATTGGCGTGGTTATCATCTTCGCGGGCATCCTGCTTAATCTACAAATCTACTTCCAGCCGACGACGCTCTTCAATACGATCATGATGCTGATCCTGCTCGCCGGCGGAATCGGCCTGGTGCTGCGCTCGCTCAAGTCACATCTGACCGAATGACGACGAAGATGTCTTCTTACTCGGCACCGAAGACACGCGCGGTCAATCAATGAGTTCATCAATCTGCAAGCCGATTGGACTTGCGCCCGCGCCCTTCACGCCGTCGATCACTTTCGCCACCTCGCCGTAATGAATGGCGCGCGGGGCTTTGACGAAGACCGTCATTTCGATCCGCTCGTCGGCGGAAAGTTCGGGATGATCCTCCGCCCCCGCCTTCCAACTGCCGATCAGTTTACGTTCCGTGAACTCCTGCGAGAGTCGCGCCGTCACCGCGCCGCCGTCATCTATCGAACCTTCGGCGATGGTCTCGTTAGCTCTCATCAATCTCACGCGGAAATCACGACCGACATCAACAATCAATGTGCGCGGACTCTTCTTGCCGTCAATCGGCGGTTCGGGAATCGTCGCCTTGAAGCGGCTCGGCTTGAGCGGTGAGATGACCATAAAAATAATCAACAGCACCAGCAGCACGTCGATCAGTGGTGTGACGTTGATATGTGGCGGCGCCGATTTCGTTTGATCCGCGGAACGTGTCTTCATCAGAGTGTGTCCCTTCAGTGCTCAGAATGTGTTGCCGACTTAGACACCATTCTCCATGAGAAGTTCCGACGACCAAGCACTGAAAAATAAAGGTGCGGAGATTGTCTCTGTCCTTTAACGAATCTTGTCCTAGACTTCAGCAGTGAGCCACTCCGGTAAAGATGTTACATGGCGCTTGAATCTCATCAACCCGCCGCATAACGCGCGTAAACCGTTTTCACTTTGTCGAGTAGATCGCGGCGATCAACCAAATAGTAAAGCTTAACCGCACCGTCGGCGCCGGTGAGGTGCTCGACCAGTTTTTCGAGCACCTCGTACTGATCGCGTTCAGTTATCCCCTGTGCGTCCAAGTGCCCGCTCCAACGCATCCGGCGGACAAGCTCGACGAGTGTCAGACGACCTTCGAGCGTCTGCCCGCCGTGTTTGTGTGAACGGCTGGCGAGGTACTGCACGAGCAGCGTGTCGTTGTAGAGCGGCGGCGCGAGGAAGAGGCGCGTGCCGTCGCGCTCCCAACCCTCTTCGAGACGCTGCGAGCGCCGCACCGCGCGCACGCCCGCGAACGTTTCGGCCCAATCCGTCTTCGGCTCGCGGCGTTCGAGAAAACCGCGCGTCGCTTCGATCATCCATCCGTCGCCGTCGTCAAAATCGAGCGTCCGGGCGAGCGTGTCGAGCCACTCGAAAAAGAGCGAGCGGCGCGTCGCTTTGTTTTCGATAAGTTGAAACTGTTCATCGGATTTGGGCAGCGACTTGATGAGCGCGCGTCGCGCGGCGTCCGATTCTTTTCCGCCCTCGATGCGATAGGTGTCGAGACGCGCGTGCCAGCGTTTCGCGGAGTTGCAGTAAGGGCAGCGCGGATTCTTCTCCTCGCTGTCGAAGTAAGGGCGCGAAGCTTTCGGCGCGGTCAACTCTTCGATGGTCGGCGCGTGGCGTTTGATCTCTGAGTAGGCGGTGCGCGGCGCGAGTCCGAGTTGTCCGGTGAAAACGTCGAAGATGCACGCGAGGCAAATCTGCGTCGTGTACTCAGTGACCGCGCCGTGCGGGAACGCGCTCCAGTCAAGCTCGAAACTTTTTGCTTTGGATGTAGCAGGCATTAACACCTCAACTGATCGAGACGAGCGCCAGAGACTCGGCGTCTTCGACGGCGTGGCCGATGGCCGTGTCGAGTTCGGCTTCGATACTGCCTACGCCGGGCGCGAGATTTTTGAAGTCGAAAAGCTGCGGGTCAAGCATGTGCGACGGCACGACGTTGCCGAGCGCGGTCAGCATCGAGGCGCGGACGTGCGGCATCTCTTTTTCGAGTTCGGCGATTAATCTTTTGACGCGCACACGCTTCAAGTTGGTTTGCGAGCCGCACAGGTCGCACGGGATGATTGGGAAGCTCTTCTCGGCGGCGTACTCGGCAATATCCTGTTCGCGACAGTAGGCGAGCGGGCGAATCACCGTGTTGCGTTTGTCGCTAGAGCGTAAGACCGGCGGCATCGCTTTGAGCTTCCCGACGAAGAACAGGTTCAGCAGGAACGTCGTGATGATGTCATCCGCGTGGTGGCCGAGTGCGATCTTGGTGCAGCCCTCTTCGACCGCGACATCGTAGAGGATGCCGCGCCGAAGACGCGAGCAGACCGCGCAGGACGTTTTGCCTTCCGGCACCAGACGCTTGACGATTGTGTACGTGTCGCGCTCGACGATGCGGTACGGCACGCCAACCGTTTGCAGGTACTGCGGCAGCACGTGCGCAGGAAAGTTCGGCTGCTTCTGGTCAAGGTTGACGGCGAATAGGTCGAAGTTAACTGGCGCTCGCTTGCGCACATCGATCAACAGATCGAGCAGCGTGTAGCTGTCCTTGCCACCCGACACGCAGACCATCACGCGGTCGCCGTCTTCGATCATCCCGAAGTCGTTCATCGCCTCGCCCATCTGGCGCAGCAGTTTCATTTTGATTTTACTGTTGATGGATACCATCCCTGTTCGTGACCCCGAACGCCGCCCGACTCAGAGCGCGGCAAATAAAAGTGCCCGACCGCTTAAGCGATACAGCCGGCGATTAATGTTTTAAGGCATTGAAGAGCGAGATTGCAACGCCGGAGGACTAAACAGAAAAACCAAAGAATGATACAGCAGCGATGATCGTGTGGCCGAAGATCGATATTTTTTACACAGAGATACAGAGCAATCACAGAGACACAGAAGAGGGGCGTTGACACGTGTGTGGTGTGCCTGTGTTCCGTGTTCCGGGTCCTCTGTGATTGCTCTGTGCTCGCTTGTATTAAGTCAGTATCAAGAACCTCCTATGCTCTGATTTAGTTCGCTGAAGCTCGGCGGGCAATTAGAGACGGCCGTCAACTCAAGTTGAGCGCGAGACCCTCGCGTGCCGGGAGACATCGTTATTAGTCGCTCGTATAATCGGCGCTGGTGAGGTGAAAGATGATCTATCGTTCAAAGAAAGATTGGTGGCTCGTATCGTTGGTCGCGGCTGGGATGCTGCTCCCGTTCGTTCTGGCAATCTATAACTTTGTCGGCGGCAACTCGCATGAAGCGTGGCACATGCTCTTCGCCGGAGCGGTCACAACGACCGTCGTGCTGTTGCTAACCTACCCACTCTACTACGAAATTACGCCTTCAGAGTTAAAGGTGCGCTGCGGCATCCTTGTCCGCAAACAAATTCCGCTCTCAGCCATCGAAGAGGTGCGTCCGACGAGAAACCCACTCAGTGCGCCGGCATGGTCGCTCGACCGGCTGCATGTCGGGTATAGGAAAGGAGGCGCGGAAAGTTTTGTGCTGATCTCGCCGGAAGACAAGGCCACGTTTATGCGCGAGCTTGCGGAGAGTGATGCGAGGCTTGTCGTGCAAGGCGAGCGAGTAGTTCGCGGCAGGTAATGCTTGTCATCAGCGGCGGCTTCACGTTGAGCCGGACGACGCACTTCTCACCTTCAAACTCCGCGACGTATAGATATTTTGGGTCAGCCTTCTTTTGCCAAACGATCTTCTCAGTGAGGTAGTCCGACACCTTCGTGGACATCCATTTATCCTTTCGGCTGAGATGCTGATTTTTCCATTCACTTCCGCGTTTGTGCGATACCAACCGCCAATGATAGCTTCGGGTAGTGGGTCAGTTGAGGGAGAGACAGGTCGGGCAGCCCGCCCGGTCGGGCAAGGGACAAGGTTTACATCCTCGCTCACGGCCTCGGCCTGCTGCCCTCTCCCCACGGCTTCGGGCCACTATCACACCATTTATGGATCGCCTCCCGACCGCTTATCGTAAGTGTTGTCGAAAGAAATCAATTGTGCGGCGCCACGCATCGGCGGCGGCGGCTGGGTCATAGATTTCAGGGCGGGTGTCGTTAAAGAAGGCGTGGTCGGTGTCGGTGTAGATATGCATCTCCACCGACTTGCCGAGCGACTGTAGCTTTGACTCCAACTCGCGCACTGCCGATGGCGGCACGGAGCTGTCCTTTTCAGCATAGAGTCCGAGCACCGGCGCTTGCAGATTGGCGAGGTCTGGCTGCACCTTCGGGTGGATGCCATAGAAGATGACGCACGCGCCGACCTGCGCGTTTTTAGTTGCAGCATAGAGCGCCAGCACGCCGCCCATGCAGAAGCCGGCGGTGCCGACTTTGTCAGACGTGACGGCCTCGTGTCCGAGCAGGTAATTGACCGCGCCGCGCAAGTCTTTTTCCGTTTGATCGATGTCGAGCGCCATCATCAGCTTGCCCGCTTCGTCCGGCGACTTCGCTGACTCGCCGTGATACAGGTCGGGTGCGAGCGCGACGAAGCCTTCGGCGGCAAAGCGGTTGGCCACCTCCTTAATGTGCGGCACCAATCCCCACCATTCCGGCAGCACGATCACGCCCGGCCCCGTGCCCGACTCCGGGGCGGAGAGGTATCCCTCAGTCGTCCCGCCATTACTTTTGAACTCGATCATTTCGCCAGCCATCAGTAAAGCCTCCTGTAGAGGAAGAAAGTTTGAGTAGTCAGCAGTGGTAAGTTAAATCAAAGTGCGTCCGGCGGGGAAGTCTCGCGGCGCGTCAATGGTGTTATGCTGCTTCTGGTTATGAACACGCTTGCTCTATTTTTTGAGGTGCTGGACAAAGAGCCGTCCATACAATCAATTTGGTTGACATTCCTCCCTGTGGCGATTGCCGGCTATCTGCTTTGCCGCTTGCGGTGGTGGCTCATAGCTTTGGTGCTGCCGGTCGCGTTACTCTTTTCTCTCGTTTGGCTGACGGAGTTACTTGATTCGTATATTGGCCCAGCCATGTGGCGGGAGTCTCGAAGTTACGTTATCCAGTCTTATGCCGCGATGCTGATTGAATTACTATTCCCCTGTGTCGGTGCTTTCCTTCAGTGGGATAAAAGAAAATCGCATTCAGACAGCAGTTCTTTCCTCGCAGGCTGATGCTGGCGAATCGAGGCGTGGTGCGACTGAATCGGTAGCATAACAAGCGGGATAACTTCTCCCGCCCTGTGTCAGGATTGCATAAAAGCCATATTCTTGCCTGACTTTCATTGTTGCCTTTGACATTTTCACTTTTGTCTTACTGTTTATGCCAATCAAGGGTAGAAATCGGTCATGTAAAATCAACG
>JACDEG010000700.1 GCA_013816505.1 Pyrinomonadaceae bacterium
GGCTCGGTGTTTGCCGCCCATTGCAAGTCGGTGTCGTTGGTCAGGCGTTGCGTGAGAATTCGCACGTCCTTTGGCGCGGCGGGAGCGAGCGCGAGCGCAGCTAGGGCGGCGGCGTTGACGCGCGCGACCTGCGCGATAAAGGGAAAGTCAACGAACTCCGGCAAATCGCCGTACTGCACGCCGTTCTCGACGCGCACGTTCTGATGCTGATGCCTGTAATCCTCGTTCGGCTCGCTGAAGCGCACCGCCGCGTAGCCGCGTTCGAGGAACGGAATGTGATCGCCGCCGCGCAGGTAACGGTCGCGCCGGTAAATCATCTGGACGAGAAAGCCCGGCATGTAACTCTCGCCGACCTCTTTGATGAATCGGCCGAGTTGCCGCGAGGCCGAATCGTTTTCGCCGCCGACGCTGCGGCGAGTGCGTGCTTCTGCATCCGATTCATTTGACGGCACGCCCTCTGCAAAAACACGCACCGTGCGCCGATCACGCACGCCGTTCCCACCGAGAGTATTGCCGATAATGTCGTTGGTGAACATCGCTTCGATGTTCCAATTCTTCTGCTTCGCCTCTTCCGCAAAGTGCGTCGCGCCGACAAGTCCCTGTTCCTCGCCCGCCACGGCCATAAAGACAATCGTCGCGTCAAACTTCCGCTTCGACATGACGCGCGCCATCTCCAACACGGCCGCGACGCCCGACGCATCATCGTTCGCGCCCGGCGCGTCGCACTCGGCATCCGTCGGGCTTGAGCACATCGAGTCGTAGTGACCGCTGACGACGTACATTCGCCCCGCCGATTCCGGCTGTATTCCGCGCAGCGTCGCAACGACGTTCGTGATCTTTGTCGGACGGGCGATACGCTGGAATTGTCCGGGCTGCTGCTCGAACGTCTGCAACTCGACGGTCATGCGCCCGCCCGATTGCTCACCGCTTCTTTGAAACTCGCTGAACAGCCAGTCGCGAGCCGCGCCGATGCCGCGCGCTGGGTTGTCCTGCGCCGAGAGAGTGTTGCGCGTCCCGAACGAAACGAGCTTGCGCACTGCGCGCTCGATGTTGCCCGCATCAATCTCGGCAAGCATGCGCACCACTTCGGCGTCGCGGCGTGCGGGAGATTGAACCTGCTCGCGAACAGTTTCACCGCCCTGCCGCGACGCTCGTCGCTGCGCCGCTGCGGGTGGAACCGCGTTGATGATTAACGCCAGCGTCACGCCGAGCGCGGCGGCGGGTAACGTGCGATGGAAGGATGTGCGGATTCTTTTCATCGTTGATCGTGGGTTCTGAAATTCGCGAGATAAAATTACTTTGTCGAACGGCGTTAAGGTATCGTGGCGCTGCACATCGAGGCAACAGGTCGCGTCTGGTGGCTGAAGTTGAGAGTCTGGAGTTCGGAGCCGAAAGCAGAATCATAAAGTAGTCATCGGCGTTTTGACTCTAATAATATAGAGAAATCAGAGAATGGCAGGGCAATGGTCGTGTGAGGGGACAGACATTTTTAACGAGAGAGACAAAGAGGTTACACAGAGCACACAGAGAGGGGCATTGAAACGTCAAGGCTGTTTCAGTTTCTCTATGTTGCCTTCTGCCTTCTGCGTTCAGTCCGTGGGCCAATCTCGAAGGCTCTGATTTGCACCAGCCGTATTCTATTCCGGGGCTTAGCGGAAGCGGTAGGCGCGGCCCTTCCAGAGCACGATTACTTCGCCGCCGAGTTGGCCGACGATGCGTTGCAGTTCAGGCTCGTCGGCGACGAGCGCGCGGTACTGCTCGGAGCCGCGTGTGATGTTCGTCAGAGCGATTGAAGTTTGATAGGCGGTGTCAATCCACGCGGCGCCCTGCCGGCGGAAGCGGCGACCGGCCACAGCGCGCGTCTCGAAAGTCGATTCGGAAACGCTATCACTCATTGTGCGCCCGCCGCTCCGGCGACTTCGTGCGCTCGCGCCGCTTGCTTCATCATCCGGGCCGGCCTTCGGAGCCGCAGACCGTGATTGTTTTAGCTCTTCAGTTTTTTTACCCTGCCTCTCGGCGGCAGCGGCGAGTTCAGCCCGACGCGCGCCGGGCTGTTCGCGCCTCATCGCCGGCGGCGCATTCATAACTTTGTTGCCGCCGGTGACCGTCACTTCTTCTACTTTCCCCTCACGCGCTTCATCTTTGTCGGCGGCTCTTGCGGCTTCCTTCACCGGCGGCGCAGCAGTCGGCGATGGCGCGGCGTCTCTGCGCTCGACTCGAATCGCTTCCTCTTCTCCCGTGCTTTGCGTCTGTCTTGTTTCAGCGGTTGAAAGAGTTGCCACTTCAGGCGCTGCCGCCGGTTGTGGGACAGAAGTGTTGGGGCTACTGCCGGGCACCACAGCCCGATCCGGCGCGGCGCTGTCTTCGGAGGCTCTGGTGAACGGCTCTGTTTTTTTCGACTCATTGGATTGTTGCGATGACACGCCCTCGCTGCTTGATTGCGGCGTCGCCTGACTTACAGCAGCCGGCGTCACCTCTGTCATTTTGGCGACCGATTCGCCGTCGACCATATCGGTTGAAACTTCTGACTGATTACTCGTCGCGTCAGCGCGCGGGGCATTTTCGTTTGCCACCCTTGTGGCAACTGACGTTGTAGGCTGCTGACGCACTTGGGTCGCCATATATATGATCGTGCCGGTAACGAGCAACGCCAGCACGGGCATCGCGTAGCGAAGGGCGCGTGGGTTGAAGAACGAAGCTAACGAGGCGCGCCATCCCGACGCGGTGACGGGAGTTTCTTCGTGAGTCCGCTCCGTCGAGATGTTTCCTTCTAAAGCGCCCGCCACGTCAGCCGCCATTGCGATGCCCGTCACGATCCGGCGGCATTG
>JACDEG010000701.1 GCA_013816505.1 Pyrinomonadaceae bacterium
AGTGTTTGCGACCGAAGCTAAAGTTTGTTGGTCAAGATGCTGGCTGACAGGACTCGTCCTCGTGCAGCACAGAATGTAAACTGTCCTGTCACCTGTCACCATTTACCTGTCACGGCTGAGTAAATCGATTTGATGACACGGGAGAATTGTTGATGGGAAATTTGCTAAAAGACGTGCGCTACGGACTGCGTATGCTGTGGAAGCGGCGTGGTTTTACGTTGGCGGCGGTGATCTGCGTCGCGCTTGGCATCGGCGCGACGACGACCGTCTATAGCACTGTTGATGGAATGCTGTTTCGCCCGCTGCCGTTCGCCGCTGCTGATCGGGTGATGGCGATTGAGGAGAACAACGCCAGGCAGGGCATCGAAGGCACGGATGTGACGTTTGCCAACTTCCTCGATTGGCGCGAGCAGGCGACATCTTTTGAGGGAATCGGAATTTATCAGGATCGCGATTATGCCTTGACGAGTGACGGCCATGAGCCGGAGCGGATTGACGGGCAACTCATTTCGGCGAATGTCTTTGATTTGATCGGCGTGCGCCCCGTCATTGGTCGCGGATTTCTGCAAGGCGAAGATGCGCCGGGGGCGGAACGTGTTGCGCTGTTGAGTCATGCCTTGTGGCAGCGACGCTTCGCGGGAAAGCGGGAAGTAGTCGGGCAGTCGATCCGTCTCAACGGCTACGATCACTCCATCGTCGGCGTGATGCCCGAAGGTTTCAAGTTTCCCGAATGGGCTGAACTGTGGACGCCCGCGACCTTCAAGCGGGACGAAAGCGGGGCGGGACGCGGCAGTCATAATCTTTCCTGTCTCGCGCGTCTCAAAGAGGGCGTGACAATCGAGGAAGCGAGCGCGGAGATGAGAGCGATTTCACACCGCCTGGCCGAAGCATATCCGGCAACGAACGCAAATTGGACAGCCAGCGTCAAGCCGTTCCGCGAAGCACGCACCGGCGAGTTTCGCTCCGTCTTGTACTTGATGCTCGGCGCTGTCGCGTGCGTGCTGTTGATTGCGTGCGCGAACGTCGCGAATCTGCTGCTCGCGCGCGGTGCGGAGCGCACCAAAGAGATTGCGATCAGGACGGCGCTCGGCGCGAGTCGTTGGCGCATCGTGCGGCAATTGCTCATCGAGAGCGTGTTGATCGGAATGATGGGCGGCGCGCTCGGCGTGCTGCTCGCCTTGTGGGGCGTTGACCTTGTGACGTCGGCGATTCCGATTGAGATTCCGTATTGGATGACCTACTCAATTGATCGACGCGTGCTGACTTTTGCGCTCGTCATCTCCGTCACAACCGGCGTGCTCTTCGGACTCGTGCCGGCCATCCAAGCGACGAAGACGGATGTCAACGAGGCGCTGAAGGAAGGCGGCAGAGGCGCGAGCGGCGGCTTGCGGCGCAACAAGGCGCGCAACCTGCTCGTCGTCACGGAAATTGCACTCTCGCTGATCCTGCTCGTCGGCGCCGCGCTGCTGATGCGCAGCTTTATCCATTCGACGAAAGCCGACCCCGGCTTCACTTCGCATCACCTTTTAACGATGCGTCTCTCGCTGCCCGTGACACGCTACGCCGAAGAAGAACAAAAGTTCGCGTTCTACCGCGATCTGATGGCGCGCGTCGAGAATTTACCGGGCGTGCGCTCTGCCGCAGCCGCGACTATCGTCCCGCTCGCCGACAGCAGGTGGGGCACATCGTTCACCCCCGAAGGCACCATGACGCCGCCAGGGGAAGCCCCGAACGCGCAGTTTCGCGTCATCTCGCCCGGTTATTTTCAGACTTTGGAGATGTTAGTCTTAAGTGGCCGCGGCTTCACCGAGCGAGACGCGGAATCCTCATCACCGCCCGTCGCGGTCATCAACGAGACGTTGGCGAAACGTTTCTACACGGACGGGAATCCTGTCGGCAAGCGCCTCAAGCTGAGCGGTGACGGCGAATGGTTGGAGATCGTCGGCGTCGTGCCGGACACAAAGACGCGCCGCATGGATGCGCGACCTGACATGCATATCTATGTGCCATACGCTCTGCGCGCTGCTTACCGTGCGATGACGATTGTCGTCCGCACTGAAGGCGACCCAGCGCGCATCGCACCCGCCGTTCGTGCGCAGGTACGCGAGATGGATGCCGAACTGCCGGTTTATGACGTACGCACGATGGATGAAATGATTCGCCGCGCTTTGTGGCAGCCGCGTCTCTATGGCGGCATGTTCCTTGTCTTTGCAATCATCGCGCTCGCGTTGGCAAGCGTCGGCGTGTACGGCGTGATCGCCTACTCGGTCAGCACACGCACGCACGAGTTAGGTATCCGCATGGCCCTCGGCGCGCAAACGGGCGACGTGTTGCGTCTCGTCATCAAGCAGGGGATGGTATTAGTCGCCGTCGGTGTCGTGTTGGGATTGGTCGGTGCGTTTCTGTTGACGCGCTTGCTCACCGGGCTTTTGTACGGCGTGACGGCGACCGACCCGCTGACGTTTATAGGCATCCCGCTCGTGCTGTTCGGCGTCGCGATGCTTGCCAGCTACATCCCCGCACGGAGGGCGACGAAGGTTGATCCGATGGTCGCTCTGCGGCACGAATGACAGCAATTCAATTCAATAGTGTAGGACTTACGCATAGAGAAAAGGGCATAACCACGGGTGAACACAGATTCACACGGATTAAAGTTAAAGCAGAAAAAAAGAGCAATATATCTGCGTTCATCTGTGTGCGGTAGCTCCACAGTACAGCGTGATCAGGTACACCACTGCATGATTTTCAACTTCATCGCTTGCGACACGCGCCCGCGCCGCTTTGGTGGCCTCCATCTGGGCGGCGGCACGCGATAGCTCAATAGT
>JACDEG010000239.1 GCA_013816505.1 Pyrinomonadaceae bacterium
CACCGCACAGTGCCCCGGCGACCGCGCTGATCTTCGTTTTTTGTCGCCCACAGCTTAGGTCATGGCGCGATCAAAAGTAGGCCCGCCGTGAAGGGAAAGCAAGGGCTGGCCTCCGATACCCCGCCGCACCGACACGTACATTCTGAGAAGATCAATGCTTCTGAAGACCAGTAACAACAGCATGGGAGGCAAACAAATGGAAGGCGTCGTCATTCACTACAACGGTCGAATCAGACGGTTCCTGAGGGGCAGGGATAACGATACACGGTTGGACGTGCGGGCGGTCACCCCGGTCCAGAAACCCTTCGCGGGACAGGCGCACATCAAGGAGCCTCGTCCGCGCGACTACGGGGAGCGCCCTCTTTATTTCGTCTTCACCATTGACGGCCGCACCATCGCCGCCTCCCGCAAAGTGAGTTTGATGAAGGGCCGCCGCTATCCCGGCGTCGAACACTGGTTTGTGCTGCCAGACGAACCGCTCCGCGTAACCTCAGCAGAGGTGACGAGATCCGCCGCCCCTGTTCAAACGTAAGCGGGTGGCTGCGGAAGAAGGGCTGTGCGCGCGGAGTGAGAGCCGCGCCCGGCCCCTCTTCTTTTCATTACGAAATCTGACGGGAGTGGGACTGCGAGTCACAGGAGTCTTAAAGATGACGGTAGCACCCTTCAGCTCGCGCGGCGAACGCGGATTAGCGCGGACCGACCCGACCCCTCACTCGAACTGACCGGCATTCCTCTTGACGCGCGCGCCGTGCTCCGCGAGGCGCGCGTGCTCCTCAGGCGCAAGCGGCCCCGCGGCGGAGAGGACCGTCAGATCTTCCTCAAGCTCCGCCCGTTTGTCTGGGGCGCAGAGCACGATGGAAACCGCCGGCTCGTGAAGGACGAATCGATACCAGTCGGACGCGCGGGGTGCCTCGTACCACCGAGGGTCTTCGGGATTCGCCCGGAAGAGCGTCCCCCACCGCGTGGCACTGTAGGCGATGACCGGCATCTCGATTTGTCTCGTGACGGGAAAGATGTCGCGCTCGGCCACGCGGTGCGCGGCATTGTAGCGGATCATCAGCACATCGAGATCGCCCGACTAAGCCATCTGCGCCGCGAGCTGGCGTTGGTGGCTAGTCACCCCGACCCGCAGACGCCGCCGTCCTTCTTCGCCGCGCGGCAGAATTCGAGCGCGCCTCCCGGACCGCGGAGATGGTCCCATTCATCCCTTTCCTCCACGTAGTAAAGCGTGAGCACGTCAATGTAGTCGGTATTAAGCAGGCGCAACAGCAACTGCAGTTCGTGGCGAGCGTCGGCCGCAGTGCGCGCGCCGAACTGCACGCAGACCACCACTTCATCGCGCCATGATCCGAGTGAAGCAATGACCTCGTTGAAAGCGTCAGGCTCGGCTTCGTCTTCGGCCAGCCCCGGCCAGTTGAGAAAGCCCACGCCCCGCGCGATTGAGCGACCGGCGCGTGCGGTGAGAATAGTAGTGGTTGTTCCCGACGTGATAGCGGAAACGATCTCCGTCGAACTCGACGGGCGTGTGCTTCCGACTCGCGGTGCTGCGGCACTCCGGTGAGCAGTATTTCATCCGTCCGCGCCAGATGTCGGCACGCCATCTGACGAAGCCTGCTCCGCAAAGCTGAGAGACGCCCTCACCCGCCCCCGTAGAACCGGCCTGTAAAGTGAGTTGCCGCCGTTGCCCACCACGAGCGAGATGCTCGCGCCGGCACCCGCTGTTTGCCCTGTTGTGCCCGTGGTGTTGCCGCCCTTTCCCACACTGGTCTGCAACAAGACAGAAGCGGCCGTGCCGTTGGTGGCTGACGGTGCGGGCTGTGATCCGTTGGCCTGCAAGGTGGCCGTCGGCGTAATGTTGACGCCCACCTTATTGCTGCTCTCCGTGATGACGGAATTGCCGATAGAATTATTCCCGGTGAACTTCGCCAACTGGCCCGTCGTCCCTTCGCAGTTGATTGGAGCTACGGCGTTAGTAATGAGCGGGTCCGCAGCAGCCGGCTTCTCCGGAGTCCCGCTACTGACAGTGATCTGCTCGATACGCTTGCGGCGTTTCCCGGAGAAATCTGTCAAAGTGATGGTGGCTGAGTATACCCCGTCGGGGACGCGCTCGCCCTTGTCGTTCTGCATCTGCCATTCAACGGCTTGCCCGCTATTTACGGAATCACTCATGAAGACTAACTCGCCCGACGGGGAGAAGACTTCGACGTGAATTGCCTCCGCTTGACCCTGCGCGGAGAACTGCGCCCGGCCAGCGTCTGTGGTCACTTCAATAGAAGGCGTCTGCGCCTGCACGTTGGCGGCAAGGGTAAAGAGAATTACGGCCAGTGCGAAAGTGAAATGTATGATTCGTGGCATGATAGTTTCTCCTTATCAATTGCCGAATCTACCTCGGCTGCATCTGGACGTGCCGTACGGGGTTTGCCCGTCCCGGCAAACCCCGTATCAAGGTCGCCCGGCGCTGCAAAGACGGCCGCGATCCGGAAAGAGCATCAAAACCCATCCGGAAGCGAAACGAAGGCGGCCTTCAAAAATTGGCGCTTCATTGGGAAGTTCCTCCGTTTCAATCGCCCTCATTCTTCACTTTGCCATCATCCGACGATCACCGATGACCATCATGACCATTGTCATCCTTCCCATCATCGCCGTCGTTGTCGAGAGGTCGCATGTAGTGCCTGAAGGCCCAGTCGGCCACTTGCCTGCCCTGCTTCCGCGCCGCTTCGTCCGCGAAGCGGAAGTGGATGCCCTCGTAGATACGGGCGTCGACCACCTCCTGCGCCGCATCCGAGAAGCGTTCATACGTGCGCGTGTCCTCGACGGTTGGGCCCAGGTTGGTGGTCGTCACTGAGAAGGTCTTTCGGTCACTCCCGAAGAAGAGCGCAAGTGCACGGAGCGCAGCGGCGGAAATATTATTTGCGCCCGAGGTGTGGTCAGGATAGGGCGGGGCGTTGATCAGAGACAGCCAGTCCGGGTCTCCGGCAGTCCGCGGGTTGCCGTCGTTGTCACCCTCTCGAATGGCGGTGATCGGCCGCCAGAAGACGTAGTAGTTCTTACTGTTCCAGGAGGTGATTATTGCATCGGCCATCGCCATGTCAGCCAAGGCAAAGAGCCGGGCACTGTCACCAATGTCCTCAACGTGCGCGCCGGCGATGTCCCTCAGGGCTCGGTTCCAGATCACGACGTAGTTAGCGTTCCAGAAGTGGGCCAAGTCGGTCTGCTCGGGGGTGCGGGCGCTGTTGTTAAGTGCCCCCACGTCTTTCACCTCGTGATAGTCCCTGGCGTACCGGCGGCTGGTCAAAGCGGGCGGCGGCGCGGCGAGGAATTGTGAAGGTCTCGTCAGTGTGAAGGGAGTGACGGCGCCCAGCCACGGCGCAAGCATCGGCAGGTTGCCCGGAGGCGTCGGGCGCCAGACGCCGGGGTCGGTGCCGCCGATGAAGGGCGCCGGTGGGGTTACCGGGAAACTCCCGTCACATGCTCGAAGGGCGATGATCCCGGCAGCGGCAGTTGCCCCCACCACTACCCCGGGATCGTTCTCTGCCAGACCATGGTTTAACAAATACTGTTTGTAGGTCTCGTCAAGGGACGCGGCCTGCGCCGGAAAGCGGTTGACGAGCACATCGTGCGCGGCTTTGGCAGCGGCCGCTTCCGGCGAGCCGGAGGCTCCATTGACCTCTACGTAGTACGGTTCGAACCGTTTCTCGATGGCCTGGACGGCGTCGTAAACGGCGGCTTGGACCATCGCAATATCGAGAACTCCGGTCGGGCCTGGACGTGCGGCTGTGATGGTCGCTTGGACGGCGATGGCATTCCAATCGGCCACAGTATCGGCGCTGACGCTGGCGGGGATTGCGAGCAAGATGGAGAGGATGGCGATGCCTCGCCAGTTCTGAAGTTTCGGTTGCATGAGTGTTCCTTTCTTGAGGGGATTGGGTGTTGGGTTAAATCGGTATTCGATCAGTTCATAAACTTTGTGTCGAAGGCGATTCTTCAATGAACTCCACCTACAAATGCGAGAATTGAATCAAAAACCTCTAACCCGACTAAGCATTTCTTTTCGCCGGGGACCAAACTAATGAGGCGTGGACTCCGCCGCGGGTGTATAATCCGCGCCACTTGCGGTTAGTCTCAGGCATGTAGGGGTGACATGAATGGCTCCCTTGCCACAACAAGTGACCCATCTGCTCGTCGCCTGGGGCGGCGGCGATCAGGCCGCACGTGATGAGCTAATGCCGTTGGTCTATGAGGAACTGCGCCGGTTGGCCCACCAGTGCATGAGCCGGGAGCGCCCCGGCCACACGCTGCAAACCTCGGCGCTGGTCAACGAAGCCTACCTCCGGCTCGTAGATCAGAAGAATGTGCGCTGGCAGGACCGCGCACACTTCTTCGGCATCGCCGCACGATTAATGTGGCAAGTCTTGGTTGACTACGCCCGCAAGCGACGCTACGCCAAGCGCGGAGGCGACGCGCGCCGCGTGCCTCTGGATGAAGCGATGATCGTCTCCGAGGAGCGCGCCGCCGATGTGGTGGCCCTTGACGACGCGCTGAAAAGTCTGGCCGAGATTGATCCCCGCCAGAGCCAGATCGTCGAACTGCGTTTCTTCGGCGGATTGAGCATTGAGGAGACAGCCGAAGTTCTCGCCGTTTCGCCCGGCACGGTCATGCGCGACTGGACCCTCGCCAAAGCATGGCTCCGCAGGGCCGTAACTTCCTGACAGCCTTAGAAATTCTGGAAACATTCGTCGCATTTAATGTTGAAGGCGCATCACATGAGGTTGAGGCGGAGCAACTCTCGCACGTTCGTTAGTTTCATCGCCCGTGCTCGGCGATCCGGGAAAAGCCTTCAGGGATAGCGGCGGGCGACGGGATAAATACTTGTACCCGCTCGGCACTTACAGCTTGGCGCTGCTCTTATGACGCCCGAACGCTGGGAACAAATCAAACAATTGTTTCACGCGACCCTTGAGCATGAACCCGCTCAGCGCCCCGCCTTCCTCGCCCGGGCGTGCGCTGACGATGGGCCTCTCCGCCAGGAGGTTGAGTCGCTCCTTGCGTCGCACGAGCAGGCGGAGAGCTTCATCGAGACGCCCGCTGCGGATGTCGCGGCCGGATTGCTCGCCGAGGATCAGCACGGGCTGGTGGCCGGGCTGATGGTCGGCCACTTCAGGATCGCGGACGTGCTGGGTGCGGGCGGCATGGGGGAAGTGTATCTGGCCGACGACACGAGGCTCGGCCGCAAGGTCGCGCTCAAGCTGCTGCCGCCACAGTTCACCGTCAACGCGGACAGGGTGCGCCGCTTCGGGCAGGAGGCGCGGGCGGCGTCGGCGCTCAACCACCCGAACATCGTCACCTTCCACGAGATCGGGCAGACGGATTCCCTCCACTTCATCGCCACCGAGTTCGTTGACGGCGAGACCCTAAGAGCGCATATGGCGAACACTCGGATGACGATAGGTGAAGTGCTTGACGTCGCCGCTCAAGTCGCCTCGGCGCTTTCTGCGGCGCACGAAGCCGGAATCGTCCACCGCGACGTCAAGCCCGACAACGTCATGCTGCGGCGCGACCGGATCGTGAAAGTGCTCGACTTCGGACTGGCCAAGCTCGCGCCGCACCGAGCGGTGGCGGTTGACCCGCAAGCGCCGACCAAATCAATGGTCAAGACGAAACCAGGGGTGGTCATGGGCACTGTTCACTACATGTCGCCGGAGCAGGCGCGCGGGCTGGAGGTGGACGCGCGGACAGACATCTGGAGTCTGGGCGTCGTCCTCTACGTGATGGTGGCCGGACAGCAGCCGTTTGATGGGGCGACACCGACAGATGTGATCATCTCAATAGCTGAGCGAGAGCCGGTGCCGCTGGCGAGGTATGCGCCGGAAGTGCCAGCCCAGTTAGAGCGGATTGTGAAGAAAGCTTTGGCGAAGGACCGAGAGAGGCGCTATCAGACGGCGAAGGATCTGCTGATTGATCTGAAGAGCCTGAGGCGTGAGTTGGAGATCGGGGCCGAAGTCGAGCGCTCCGAACGGTCGATCCCAGGGAGCCAGCCGGCGGTCACAACGAGCCGCGATCAGTTGATTACGTCCCGGCTCTATTCCCTCGGGCTGACGCGAAGCCGCATCCTGATCCTCACCGCGCTCATGGGAGTGCTAATCATTGCGGCGTCCGTTTACGCGCTCTTCTTTCGCCAGAGTTCGACACCTGCGCCGCAAACAGAAATTAAGTCGCTCGCCGTGCTGCCGCTGGCGAATCTCTCCGGCGATAGTTCACAGGACTACTTCGCCGACGGGATGACCGAGGCGCTGATCACCGACCTGGGTAAGATCGGCGCGCTACGGGTGATCTCACGGCCATCGGTGATGCGGTATAAGGGCGCGCGCCGTGCCCTGCCGGAGATCGGCCGCGAGTTGAATGTGGATGCAGTGCTGACAGGTTCGGTGGTGCGCTCCGGCGAGCGCGTGCGGATCGCCGTCCAGTTGATCCACGTCGCGGCGGACCGGAATTTATGGGCCGACAGCTACGAGCGGGATATGCGTGACGTGCTGGCGTTACAGAGAGAGGTGGCAAGAGACATCGTCGGCGAAATCAAAATCAAGGTTACACCGCCGGAGCAAGTGCAATTCGGGAGTGTCGGTCCGATCAACCCAGAAGCTTACGATCACTATCTCCGCGGTCAGTTTTATCTCCACCGCCAAAACAGAGATGACAATGAGGCCGCCATCGCCGCTTTGGAGCGCGCCGTGGCCACCGAACCGACCTTTGCCGCGGCCTATGCGGAACTGGCCCAGGCATACGTGTGGAAGCTCTTTTTATTCGCCCCAGGGGAGGAGCAGTGGGAGGAGAAGGCTTTTGTGGCGGCGGAGAAAGCACTCGCGTTAGACCCGGATTTAGCCGTCGCCCATCTGGCCCGAGGCCGCCTTCTCTGGACCCCCGCCAACCATTTCCCTCACGAGAAGGCAATTCGGGAGTATCGCCGCGCACTGACTTTGAACCCGAGTTTGGATGAGGCGCGAAATCAGCTCGCACTCGTCTATTGTCACATCGGGGCTTTTGACGAGGCGCTCCAGGAATCGCACAAGGCGGTCACGACCAACCCCAACAATAACCTGGCACAATTCCGAACCGGGCAGACTCTAAATTTCCAGGGGAAGTATGAAGAGGCCCTGTCCGTTCTGCGCACCATTCCTCAGGAAGTCAATCCGGCGCTGGTCGGACACCAGATTGCTTGGGCTCTCTTCAATCTCGGGAGGAGAGAGGAGGCGTCCGCCACGCTTGAGCAATTATTAAGAGATCACCCGGAAGACAGTGGCGGCCTATTTACCAGCCTGCAGGCGGTACTGGCAGCTTCAGCCGGGCAAGAACGCATGGCGGAGGACAAAATTAAGTCGGCCGTAGAAAGGGGGAAGGGATTTGGTCACTTCCATCATACTGCCTATCACATCGCCTGTGCTTATGCGCTCATGAATAAACCTGAGCAGGCAATCAAGTGGTTGGAGGTGGCGGCTGAGGACGGGTTCCCGTGCTACCCGTTGTTCGAGAGGGATACCAATTTGGATAACCTTCGACAAGATGCCCGCTTCGTCACGTTCTTGGCGAAGCTGAGGCAGCAGTGGGAGTATTACAGGACCATTTTGTGATAGGTGCCGCTGAGTACGACCCACAATTAAATGGATAACCCACGTTAGGCTGCTACTGGTTAACTACTTCATCGTTCCTGCCTGTTGAAAGATTCTAAGGAGATGCTGATGAAAGTTACACGAAGAAAGGCTCTGTTATCCGCCAGTGCTTTCGTTGGGGCCTCTGTTCTTCCGCTGAGGGTAATGGAGGGGAGGGCTGCGGCCCAGCAGGTACCGGCAAAAACGGACATTGCCTCTGAGCCAGTGAGTTTATCGGACTTTGAGGTTATGGCGCGGCAGCGGATTCCGCACATGGCCTACGAGTTTGTTGCCGGCGGGGCGGCGGATGAGCATACGATCCGCTGGAACCGGGAAGCGCTAGACAAAATCCGCTTGCGACCGCGTATCCTAATCGACGTTTCTAAAGTTGATACCCGCGTCAGCTTGTTCGGACAGGAAATGCCTTTCCCGATCCTGCTTGCGCCCACGGCCTACCACCGCGCGATTCACCCTGAGGGTGAAGTGGCTACGGCGAAAGGTGCGGGCGCGGTTGCTGCAACTTACGTTGTCAGCTCCGCTACCACCACACCCCTCGAGGAGATCGCCAGAGTCGCAACGCACCCCCTCTGGTTCCAGATGTACGTTCAATCCGACCGCGGCTTTACAAGAGACTTAGTCCACCTGGCTGAGGCCACCGGATGCCGGGCCTTGTGTATCACCGTAGACACACCAGTTTTAGGCGCTCGCAACCGGCAGCAGCGTGTAAAGTTTGAATTACCTCCCGGTGTCAAGACGCCCTACCTGTTCGACGTAAACACGGGCCGAGGTGCGATCATGCGACCTCAGCGTGAAATCGTGACATGGAAAGACATTGATTGGCTGCGCTCATTTGCCCGCGTGCCGGTGCTGCTGAAAGGCATACTTAATCCGGATGATGCGGACCAAGCGGTGCGGGCTGGAGCATCTGGAATCATCGTTTCCAACCACGGCGGGCGTAACCTGGACACCGTGCCGGCCACCGCGGACGTGCTGCCACAGGTCGCGGACAAGGTGGCTGGCCGAGTCCCGATCCTGATGGACGGCGGTATCAGGCGGGGCACTGACGTTCTGAAGGCCCTCGCCCTCGGGGCTAAGGCGGTGCTCATCGGGCGTCCCTACTGCTACGGGCTTGGAGTAGCGGGCGCCGAGGGGGTGAGCCGGGTAGTAAGCATACCCAGGACAGAGTTCGAGATGGCAATGGCCTTAACCGGGCGCTCGAGCATCACAAGCATTGATCGTTCAGTGCTCTGGCCGGCTTCGCAGTGATCTCGCAGCGTTAGCCATCATGAAGCGGGGCTTCGCCACCACCCATGAAAATGTTGTCGAAGTGGTGTACGCTCCGCCCTGCCACTGGCCGTCGAAGGTCGAGCCATCTTGGTGCCGATGAGCCCGCGCGTTAG
>JACDEG010000702.1 GCA_013816505.1 Pyrinomonadaceae bacterium
GCGCGGGGTCGGTTATAAGCTGAACGAGTCGCCATGATTGGTGATCGCGATTTGCCATTGCGCGTAGCTGGGAGCGTGAGGCTGTTGCCTGCGCTCCCAGCTACGCGCAACACGAAAGAAACTATGTTGGTTTTCATCATCACCGCCGTGCTGCTCGCGGTCTGGTTATTCTGCTGGATGTTCCTCGGCAAGACCGGCTTCATACATATGCTGCTCCTGACCGCGATTAGCATGGGCGTGGTGCAGTTGGTCGCCAACCATCGCTCCGGGCGTTACTGAGCGGCGATGCGCGACGCGCTCCCGTTCGTTCGTCATGCCACGGCCCGAAGTTTCGCGGCAACAACACGCGCCGCCGGCGCATCAATTAATAGTCACATTCAAATCGGTTGCGCCGCCGCCCCCGTCGCATCAACAATTTCACATCTCATTTATTTTTAAGGAGCTGAGCCGATGAACACTTTGCGCTTTTTGCGGGCGATCCCGATCAAAGCTCTAACCGGCATGCTGGCGCTGTTGCTCTGTGCTTCGTCCGCCGTCTGGGCGCAGAACGACGCGCGCCGCCAGACGGTCGCCATCACATACCCGCTCGACCAGGCGGTGACGGTCAGATTTCAAGGCACGACGCGCCTGCCGCGGATCAGCGGCGAGGCCAAAGTCAGGCGCACCGGACGCCGTGGCACGCGGGTCGAGATGGAGTTGAAAAATCTTCCGCGCGCACTCGAACTCGGCGGTATTTACACGACCTACGTGCTGTGGGCGATATCGCCCGAAGGGCGGGCCGACAACCTCGGCGAGATTAAGCGGAGCGGTAGTTTCATCGTCAACTCGAAGGTCGATGTGACGACGCCGCTCCAAACCTTCGCGATGATGGTGACCGCCGAGCCGCACTTTTTGGTGCGCGGGCCGAGCCGGATGGTCGTCCTGGAAAACCTTCCGCCGCGTGACCCTGGCAGCGCCGACGTGGCGACGGTCAACGTTCAGTACCTCGGCAACACCAGCGACTACTTTAACGATTCGCGTGTGCCCGAAGTGGCCGACCGCGATTACGTCAAAACCCCAGTCTCGCTGCTCGGCGCACGTCAGGCCGTCAATCTCGCGCGCTACGCAGGGGCTGAGCGTGACGCTTCAGCCGAACTCACAGAAGCCGTGACGCAACTCGAACAGGCCGAGAATGCCTGGCGTCTGCGACAGTCCGAAGAAGAGGTCGATGCATTGGCGCGACGCGCGACCAGCCTCGGCGCGCGTGCTGAAGAGACGGCCGAGGCGCGTCTCGCGGCGCGCAAGCGGCGTGACGAAATCGCCCGCCGCGATGTCGCCGTGCGCGAGGCCGAAGAGACTGTGGCGTCCTCCGCCACACAGATTGCCGATCTGCGTGCCGCACTCGAACGCGAGCAGCGCGCGCGAGAAATCGCCGACCGCGACGCTTCTTCATCCAATCAGCAACTGCGTGACTTGCGTTCGGAAGTGGCACGTCTGCGCGATGAGTTGCAGACGGTGCGCGCGGAGTCCGATAACGCCCGCATCAAATTAGCTCGTATTGAAGGGGAGAGAAGTGCTGAACAAGCACGGCTGGCCGCCGAGCAGCGCGCGACGAAACAGCGCGCGGCGCTTGCCACTTTGAAGCAGACGCTGGCGCGCTTCGGCACGGTGCGCGAAACGGAGCGCGGGCTGGTCGTGGTGTTGCCGGAGACTTTGTGGGCAGGGGCGCGCCTTGCCGAGTTGTCGCCGAAATCCGCCGCGACGGTCGACCCGTTGGCGGCGCTGCTCGCCAACTACCCGGATTTTCAGATCGTCATCGAATCGCACACCGACGGGCGCGGCGACCAGACGGAGCTACAGAATCTCACACAGAATCGCGCCGAAGCGTTGGCCGCGCGGCTGGCTTCATCCGGACTCGACAACGCGCGTCTACAGGCGAACGGGATGGGCGCCCAAAGTCCGGTCGCGCCGAACACCACCGTCAGCGGTCGAACGCGCAACCGGCGCACCGAGTTGACGTTGATTCCCGTCCCGACAACAGAGTCGAGCGCGACCGGCGCGGCAAATGAAAATTGACGTAAGACGGGGGCGGGTGATGCGTCGAGGGGCAATGCGCGGCGCACGTCTGCCACACGTCACACGACGCGACGCCGCAGCTTTTGATTATGTCGCTGCTTGAAGTCCTGCAGTTGATCGGCTACAGCACGGCAGCGGCGCTCCCGCTGTGGTTGGGCGAATTACTATGGCGGCGGCGGCACGCGCTTAATCGAATGGAGCGCGTGCTGCTTGCTTTGGCGTTCGGGATGGGGGCGTGGCACGCCAGCAACCTCGTCCTCACGCTGCACGTCGTGCTCGGTCTCGATGCGCGGCGATGGTCGATGCTGCTGCGCGTGGCCGACAGCGTCGCGATCATCAGCGTCACGGTGATCTATTCACTGCTGCTCCATGTCCATCTTCATCTCTGGGCTAAAGCGCGTTCGCGCCCGCTGACCCGCCTCGAAGTCATCAGGGTTTACCTCTCTTACATTCCGACATTGTTTCTGGCGGTCGCCGTCCCGCGTCTGTGGACGGGTGCGTACGAACCGATGTTCGTTAAGGTCGCGCACCTGTTGCTGCCCTTCGCGCTGTGGGCGACGTATGTGTTGTGTCTGATTGCCGCCACCGATTTTCTGATTGCGCGCCAGTCGAATTCGCCGGGCGAGCGGCGTTTGATGCGGACATTGGCCGGAGCCTTCTTCTCGATAGCGGTGTTGATGTTCGCCGTCTACGTGTTGAAGCTGGGCACGGGGACAGCGGTTGGGTCATACCTAAAGACGCTGGTCAACCTCGGCT
>JACDEG010000703.1 GCA_013816505.1 Pyrinomonadaceae bacterium
ATCACGATGTACACACGGCCGTCCGCTGTCTCGCCGAAGTCAGTGACCGCAACCGCGTTGGCGTGGTGCAGACGCCCGGCGGCGCGCGCTTCACGCCGGAAACGCTCCTTCGACGCCGCGTCGGTAACGAGCCGCTCGTTAAGGACTTTGACCGCGACCGCGCGCTCAATCAACAGATGCGTCGCGCGGTAGACGGTGCCCATCCCGCCTTCGCCGAGGCGGTCTTCGAGCCGGTACTTGTCGTCAAGCACGAAGCCAATCAGCGGGTCGAGCGGGATGTGGACGGCCAGCGTTGGATCAGCGCGCAGGGTCGCTCCGTCCTCCGGGCATGTCCGTTTGTCCGACGCATAGCTCCGACCACATCTGGGACACTGAAGCATAATTATTCGGTGGCGATCAGGGCGTGCGAAATGAACTAAATCAGAGCACACGAGATGGGGGTAGGAGACATAACACAGAGACACAGAGATGAAGACACAGAGGTCACAGAGCAGCCATAACGGTTCTGCTGTTCTCTGTGTTCTCTGTGTGACCTCCGTGCCTCTGTGTTACAGATGGTCTTTCTCCACTTGCTCCATGTTGTACCATTCTTTGATGTTCTGATTTAGCGTCGGTGAAACTGTGGTCAGCGACCTTCGCGCAAAGCGTGGGGAGAATCGTTGTCGTTGACGTGAAATTCGTTCCGTGTGACGGCATAGTACGCGACATCCGCGCCGTAGTGAAACGCCTGTCTGACGTACTTCATGCCGAGCTTTTCCATCACGCACCGCGAAGCGATGTTATCAGGGATAGCGACGGCGACGATCCGTTCAAGGTTCAGTTTTCCGAAGCCAAAGCGGAGGCTCGCCCGCGCTGCTTCCGACGCATAGCCCATATTCCAGTACGGTTTATCGAAGCCGTAACCGACCTCGACCTCGGCGGTGCCGTCGAGCATCGCGAGGCCGCACCAGCCGAGTAGCGTCCCAGGCCCCGCGAGCGTCACCGCCCACAGGCCGAGGCCGTGCTGCTTCCAGCGCAGCGTGTTTCGCTCGACCCATGCGATGACTTGTTCTTCATCTCGCGGCTTTCCGTCGCCGATATACTTCATCACATCCGGGTCGGACTGCATCACCCTAAACGTCATCAGATCATTGAGCGTGAACGCACTCAGACGGAGCCGCGCGGTTTCGATTTCCGGGATTAATGGTTTCCTCAATTCTTAACTCCGCGGACGGGGCGTAACTGTTGATCTTCCTGTCACCTGTCACTATTTACCTGTCACTTCTGAATACTTAGTTATCGCTCGAAACGCTCACATGTTCCGGCGTCGGGGCTTCCGGCGGGGGCGCGTCGATCACCTCTTCGACGGCCGCTTCTTCGCGCAGCCGATTCTCGTAAGCGGTGCGCACGAACGAAGCGAAGAGCGGGTGCGCGGCGAGCGGCTTCGATTTGTATTCGGGGTGAAATTGGCAGCCGAGGAACCACGGGTGCGCGTCGCGCGGCAACTCGATCATCTCGATGAAGCGGCCATTGGGCGACTCTCCGCTGAAGACCAGTCCGGCGCGTTCGAGCACGTCGCGGAATTCGGGGTTGAATTCGTAGCGGTGGCGGTGACGTTCGCCAGTCTCCGCGGCCCCGCGATAGACCTCGCGCGCCAGACTACCCACCGCCAGTTTGCACGGCCACGCGCCGAGCCGCATCGTGCCGCCCATCTCTTCAACATCGACTAAGTCGCGCAGTTTGAAGATGACCGGGTGCGGCGTCGCGGAGTCGAACTCGGTCGAGTCAGCGCCGGATAATCCACATACCGAGCGCGCATATTCGATCACCGCCGTCTGCATTCCGAGGCAGATACCGAAATACGGCGTCTTCGACTTTCGCGCATAAGAGATGGCGCGGATCATGCCGGCGATGCCGCGCTTTCCGAAGCCGCCGGGCACCAGAATGGCGTCGAAGTCGCGCAGGTGATCTTCGTAATCGTCGCCCATCAAATTTTCCGCCTCGACCCAGCGCACATCGACCCGCAGGTTGCATGCGACGCCGCCGTGCGTCAGCGCCTCGCGCAGCGACTTGTACGAATCTTCGAGTTCGACGTACTTGCCGACGATGCCGATTTTGACGGCGGCGAGCGCCGGGTCGCGGATCGTCGCCACCAACTCGCGCCATCGCGTGAGGTCGGTGCGCCCCGCGCGCTCCTCGATGCCGAGCGACGCGACGATCAACTCGTCAATCCCCTGCTCGTGAAAAGCGAGCGGCACCTCGTAGATCGTATCAACGTCGAGCGCCGTAATCACCGCGCGCTCCGTGACGTTGCAGAAGAGCGCGATCTTCGAGCGCAGGTCGCGCGGCAGCGGGCGGTCGCAGCGGCACAACAGGATGTCGGGTGCGATGCCGATCTCGCGCAAATCGCGCACCGAATGCTGCGTCGGCTTTGTCTTCAACTCGCCGGCGGCGGCGATGAACGGCACCAGCGTGACGTGGACGAAGAGCGCGCCGCGCTTCCCGCCCTGGCTTTCTTCGTTGCCCATCTGGCGAATCGCTTCAAGGAATGGCAGGCTTTCGATGTCGCCAACCGTGCCGCCAATTTCGACGATCACCACGTCGGGTGCGTCGCCTTCCGCCTCGCGCTTTTCGGCCACCGCGCGCACGGCACTTTTAATTTCGTCGGTGATGTGCGGGATGACCTGAATCGTCTTGCCGAGGTAGTCGCCGCGCCGCTCCTTTTCGATCACCGAGAGGTAGATTCTGCCGGTTGTCCAATTATTCAATTGCGACAGATGCGCGTGCGTGAACCGCTCGTAGTGGCCGAGGTCGAGGTCGGTTTCCGCGCC
>JACDEG010000704.1 GCA_013816505.1 Pyrinomonadaceae bacterium
GTCTCACACGAACTACGCACGACGCTGACGGCGATCATCGGCTGGTCGAGCTTGTTGCGAAGCGGCAGACTCGATGACATAACTTCGGCGAACGCTCTCGAAACGATTGTGCGTAACGGGAAGGCGCAGTCGCAACTGATCGAAGATTTGATGGACGTGTCGCGCGTCATCACGGGTAAGCTTCGCCTTGACGTACATCCGGTAAAACTTATATCGGTCATCGAAACCGCCGTTGACGCGGTGCGTTTGGCGGCGGATGCGAAAGGGATCCGCCTGCAAACCTTACTCGACCCGTCGGCGGGTCCCATCTCCGGCGACTCCGCGCGCTTGCAGCAGATGATCTGGAATCTTCTGTCGAACGCCATCAAGTTCACGCCCAAAGGCGGGCGCGTACAGCTTCGGCTTGAGCGCGTCAACTCGCACGTCGAAATCGTCGTTAGCGACACCGGGCAAGGTATCAGTCCGGAGTTTCTGCCCTACGTCTTTGACCGCTTCCGGCAGGCTGACGCCGCGACGACGCGCCGGCACGGCGGACTCGGCTTGGGTCTCGCCATCGTCCGACACTTAGTTGAATTACACGGCGGGACGGTTCACGTTGATAGCCCCGGCGAGGGACAGGGAGCGACCTTCACGGTTAGCTTGCCGTTGATGATCGTCCACCGCGCGCCGGGCAAAGAGGAGCGCCGGCACCCGAAAGTCGAAAGCGCAGGAGACATGGAGTGCCCGCCGGAGCTTGATGGCTTGTGCGTGCTCGTCGTTGACGACGAACTTGACGCGCGCGAACTGCTGTCGGTCGTGCTCACGCAATGCGGAGCCAAGGTGACGACGGCGGCTTCCGTCCCTGATGCGCTCGCCGCGCTCGAAGAATCGAGACCAGACGTAATCGTGTCGGACATCGGGATGCCGGAAGAAGATGGCTACTCGTTCATTCGTAAAGTCCGCGCGCTCCACGACACTCGCGGCGGACGCATCCCGGCAGCCGCGCTCACGGCTTACGCGGGCGCGGAAGACCGCAAACGGGCGTTGCTCGCAGGCTTTCAGTTGCACATCCCGAAGCCTGTGGACCCGACCGAGTTGATCGCGGTGGTGGCGACGCTCGCCGGACGCACCGGACGCTCGTGAGATGAAGTGAGGTATTGTTCCGAGGCGTGCCGGAACAAAGCAGCACAGGTGCGGCAGGGCAAGACGTTAGCCAGCTTCAAATAATTCTGGCATGGTGATGAAAGTGACGCTCTATAGAGTGGGAATTTTGGGCGGCCTCTTGGCTCCCTTGCTGTGGCCTACGGCTATCATACTCTGCGGGGGAGTGTTGCAAATAATAATTTGCCTACTACCTGTAGAGCTTCACTGACACCCTTGATCGCGACATCTTGTGCACCCCGATACTTTTTGCAACACTACCCTGGCTCCAAAGCCCGGAGTTTCAATCGCGCTACCGCGCCGCGCGTCGTCAGTTAATCAAGACGGCCATCGCACAACTGCAATCCGACTGCACCAGGCTGAACTCCGCACGCAACGTCACGAACTTGCACGGACGGTGAATCGTCGGACGGATGGGCGGCGGACCGTGGCGCAAGTTAAGCATCGGATGGAAACTGAGGGAGAACGCTCTTAATGCATCCAACATTCACACTATAAGCTACTCGATGATCGAAGCGGGCTTGGAGAAGGTTATGAGCATAAATGTCTTCGTAGTGATTGCCATTACAGAATGGGCGGCACTTGGCAAAGGGGATGCGCTTGGCAGTTAATCGCCTGCCAATACCCCAGCCACTTGATATAAACTTCCGCGTACCGATAACGGTACTGACCGCTGACGTCGCGTCCTCGGTAGACGCCTTTCACCGTCACCGTGCCATTCACCACCGCCTCATCTCCATAGTTGTGGAGCATCGTCCCACCGTCGTGGCTGATCGACTCAAGATGCAGGTCATCGCTCTTGAGGTACTCAAGACACTGCCGCTTAGTGAAGACACCAAAAGCAGTGCTGATGATGAAGCTCTCAGCGAGGATGCGGTCGAGCATCATGGTGTCACGCTCCATGACCGCTGCCACCCATTCGTGCTCCAACGCCGTTGCTGTTTGGACAGCCCGGCTCGACAAGGGTGCAGCTTGCGCTCCCATTTGGCTTAGCATGGGATAGTTCCTTTCCGTGAAGGTCTGGGTTGAGAAGAATGAGGTGCTGGGGCAGGAGGAGGTTCTTGTACGCCCAACCTCGCGGAAAGTCAATTGCCGGTCGGCACGGCTGATAGCTTCTTCACGTAAGGGTCCAGATCATCCCTCTTGATTAATTAATCTTTTTCCACGTTCGCACGCCTCCACACGGAGTACGGCGCGGCAGGGGATTGGCTGTTAATCTCAAGGCACACGAATCCAGCACCCTCGAGCGCTGCGTTGTGGCTGACCAACCTTCGCATCATTAGCTCGCCGAAAGCCTGTTGTGCGGCCCGACCCTCTAATCCATCAGGAGGCGCGGCGGTACTCCGGTATGAGAGCCGCGCCGACTTGCCGTCGTTATGCTTTTGTATCGTGAAGCCCGGCTGTCTGATACCCAGTGGAGGCCCGCTAACTGCTGCCGCGACTTGTGGCACTCTCGCTGGTTGAAATCCACTTTCCAGAAGCGCGACTCGCACCTCGTGAACAAGTCTCCCGTGATCTCGCTTGCCCATACGTCTTATCCAGTTCAATTTAAGGTAAGGTTGAGGGCCAAACTACTCGTCACAAGCAAGCTTATAGCATTCGCACGAAAGCGACTAAATCCTCACGCTTCACCCACCACCCCCTGCCGATGATCCGTGCGCGT
>JACDEG010000240.1 GCA_013816505.1 Pyrinomonadaceae bacterium
CGTCGATGATATCGAGCCGGAAGGTTTCGGAGCGCACGCCGTTCGCCTCGACGAAATACTCGGTCGGTTGTTGAAGATTGAAAAGGAACAGTTCAAAGTCGCTCTTCTCTTTCGCCGGCTCCATCACCTGCCCGTTCCATTGGCCTTGCTGGTCATCACTACTACTGCCCGCGCCTTCGACCGTGACCAGCTGGCGCGCGAAGACGGTCACCGTCTCGGCGTCGAAGTTGACGAGCGACGCGGTAATTTGCTGGTCCGATCCCTTCGGGATGCGCGCCGTCCCCGGCTTGGCGATGATCGACCGCGCGTTAACCGCCGACGAGGCGAGGTTGGACGGCGCAACCAGTTGCGCGACGCCGCGGAACAGCGTGTCCGGCCCCCACTTCAACACCCCGACGAACATCAGCAGACAGCCGAGCGCCGCGCCGCCGTAAGCCGCGACACGCCGCCGTGCGATCACTGCATCAAGGTTCACGTCCGCCGCCGCACGGTCGGCATCGAGCCTGAGTCGATTGACAATCGCCCCCGAGGCGCGATTCTCTCCTTCACCAGAAAACTCGACTGCCGTCACCAAACGGTCATGTAAATTCGGGAAGCGCTCCTCGATCAATCTGGCGAGCTGCGTGTCGCTGATTCGCTTCATCAGCGGCTTAATCAGAAACAGCGTCAGGGCGACGCCGAGAATCAACAGTGCCGACAGACGCAGCGGCAACAACATGCTTTCGGAATGTCGATAACGGTCGGCCAGCCAACCCGCCGTGAGCAGCACCGCCGCCCCAACAATCAGGCACATCACCACGCCGCGCAGCGTCAACAGCATCTGCCGCCGCCGCCGCACCGCGCGCAAAAGATTTAGGAGTTGGTCAGTTCCGTAATTCATCAAAACAACCTCGTGTGCCCTCATCATTCAAAAGTGACAGGTGACAGGTGACAGGTGACAAGATGAAGAACGGGGATGGCAACTGTGCGGCAAACTGCTGTGTGGCGAATGAGGCAGCCCTCTGGTTCAACAAAGAATTCCGCCCGCCGCATGATGATTGTATTCCCTGTCACCTGTCACTTGTCACTTGTCACTATTGAGTCATCATCAATCATCAAGATACCGCAAACTCGATATTACTCATCCGATCATTTTCGCCATCTTCGTGCGCCGCGCGATCAAGCCTTCGGCGACAAACAGCATTGCCGCGACGATCAACAGCGGCCACCAGATGCGTTGGCGCGCTTCAATCTCTTCGTTCTGTAGCTTCGCGTCCTCGACCGCTCCCGTCACCGGCGCACCGCCCGCCGCTGTCACCGCCGACGAGAATTCGCCGAGATTCAGCTTCGCGAAATCCGACTCTTTGCCTTCCAAATTCGCCGCGATAAATGTCGGCTGCTCCGGATAGCGCAGCCGGTAAAAACCGGGTTCGCTCGCGGTCACAATCAACTCTCCGGTGTGCGTCAGAGTGCGCTCGTGAAGCCTCGTCCCGCCCGGTGTATCGACGGCCGGCGGAGTTCCGTCAGCCGACACCGGCGCCGTGAAACTCTGACCGATGGTCTGATATGAAACCGTCTCGCGCTCGCCGACGTAGCGAACGATCTGCTGCACGAACGGCAAATAGAGAGATGTCAGCGGAAGGTCGGTCCAACTCGCATCGAGTGTTGAAGTGAATAACAGCACTTTGCCCTTCGTCCCCGCAGTCGCTTCGATCAGAGCTGGGCTGCCATCCTCGAACCGTGCGATCACCGAAGAGTTTGGCACCGGTTGGCTGCGGTGATAGCCGGTGAAGCGCGCCGCCGCGAGACGCCCGTTGCCGCGAAAGATTTCAAACACGGGATGGTCGGTCTTCACTTCGCTGATTAAAATCTCCTCGCCCCGCCCCGCTTGCACCGGCTCGCCGAGTGTGGCCGGTGCGACGCCGGCCAACTGTCGATTAAAGTCCGTCGCGTCGGTCAACCGCCCGGCGGCAATGACGAGCGCGCGGCCGACTTCGACATGCCGCCGCAGCTTTTCGGCAAGTGTGTTACTGAGCGCGCCCGCGTCGTTGAGAATAATCAAACGGCATTCGTCGATTTCGTCGGGGTCGATCTGGCCGGACGTTTTGATTGTCCACACGAACGGCAGATTCTCGCCCGTTGTGAGTGCGCTCCGCAGGTAAAAGCTCTGGCCGCCGCCGCGCGACGCACTTTCAACAATCAAAGCCTTTGACGGCGGTTGCCGCCGCAGCGTGAAATGAAAACGATTATCCGGATCGAAGTCGCCCCCGTCGTTGTTGCCGCCGCTGACGGCAATCACGCCGCGGTTGATTCCCTCGCCGACGTTGAAGCCGGCGAACTCGACGGTCGTTGTGCCCCGCGCGTCGATGCTGATCTCGCGCTTCTCGATGGTCTGGTCATTAATCGAGAAATCAATGGCCACACGCGCGCGCGCGTCGTCGCTGAAGTTGGCGACGCGGGCCGATAATTTATCGGTGTATTTCTGCGTGAAGATCAACGCGCGCGCATTAACTTCGGTGACGGCTAGATTCGGCGACGCGACTTCGCCGACTTCGATCAGCGCCAATTGCAAATCGCCGCCGAGCCGATACGGCGCGTCAGCCGTATTCCATCCGGTCGCCTGAAAGTCGGAGATCATCAGAATGCGTTTCATGCCACCGGCGTTAACTTCGCGGAACAGCGTCTCGGCGGCGCGCAAAGCCTGTTCATAATCCGTCCCACCCCACCCGGCTTTAACTGCCGAGAGCGCCGCCCGAAGCTTTCCCTGGTCAGCGGTGAAGCGACTGTCGATAGTGTAGCCGTGGTCGAAACTGATGAGCGCGATCTGTTCGCCATCGCGGGCTTCGGAGACGAGCGCGTCGGCCCGCCGCCGTGCATCGTCGAAGCACGCGGCGTGGCGCATGCTGAATGAAGCATCGAGCAGAATCACGGTGGCGCGTTCAAGCTTGCTCGTCTCCGCTGCGCTACTCCCCGAAAAGAACGGGCGCGTGAATGCCAGCACGACGAGCAGTAGCGCAAGACAGCGCAGCAGCAGCAGCAGCAGGTTGTGTAACTTCTTCCGCCGGATGGTGCGTTGCGGCACCTGCCGCACGAACATCAGCGTCGGAAATTCAACGCGCCGCGCCCGCGTGCGTCGCACCAGATGTACCAGCACGGGCGCTGCCAGCGCCGCCAAACCGAGCAGGAAAATCGGATTCAGGAAAGACATGTAATGCCATTACCCACGGACGGCAAACCTTCTTCGCGCTACTTACGCGTTCTTCGTGAAAGGAACGCGAACAGGGCGCGGTCGAGTGGCTGATCGGTCGTTATCAATTCGTAATCGACGTGGTTGGCGGCGGCGAGCTCGCGCAACGCTGTTAAGTGATTGTTGATTTTCGCGCGATACCCGTCGGCGAAAACCTCCGGCAGCACCGGCATCTGCTCGGCTGTCTCAGAGTCTTCGAGCAGCACCATCTGGTCGACGAAGTTGAAATCAATTTCGTTGCGGTCGAGGACGTGAAAAACGATCACGTCGTTGCCACGAAATCGCAGGTGACGGAGCGCCGGGAAAATCTCTTCCGGGTCGTCGTACATATCCGAGATGAGAATCAGGATGCCGCGCCGCGTCAGACGCTCGGCGGTGTCGTGCAGCATCTTTGCGAGCCGCGTTTCGCCGCCTGGTTCGAGCCGTTCGAGATGACCGTAGATAGTTCGCATGTGCCCGGTTCGGTTGTGCGCCGGAATGTGGACACGCATTTGTTCGTCAAACGCGATGAGGCCGATTGAGTCCTGCTGACGCGCGACGAGGTGCGCCATCGCGGCGGCGAGAAACTGGGCATATTGCAGCTTACTGACCACGCCCGTGCCGTAACGCATCGACGCGCTGGTGTCGATCAGCACATGGCACTGTGTGTTGGTGTCGGCCCGATATTTTTTGATGAAGTAACGATCCGTCCGCCCATACAAGCGCCAATCGAGGTAGCGCAAATCATCGCCCGGCTGGTACTGCCGATACTCTGCAAACTCCGTCGAAAAACCAGTGAACGGCGAGCGGTGCAATCCGGCGATAAAGCCTTCGACGACGGTGCGCGCCAACAGTTCAAGCGAAGAGATGCCGGCCAACACATCCGGCGCGAGAAAGCGCGGCGCTCCGGCGGAAGGAGACACAGGCGCCTTTATACTCGCGCCCGCATCATCATTGTCCCGGCGCTCAGCTTTGCTTCGTCTCCACCACATACTTCAAATCCTAGAGTAGGGGCCGGGGGTCAGATGAAGTCAGTGATGATAGTCAGATTCGCAATGCCAAGTGGGAACACTTTAACTTCCCCCAATGCCTTCTGCCGAACTGACCCCCGACCCCTGACCCCTGTTACTGCCTTTTGCCTTCCTACTTAATTCCCGACTTCGGTTCCGGCACCATTTCAATCAGGCGTTTGATGGCGTGATCGGAATCGACCTTTTCAGACTCCGCTTGAAAGTTCAGCAGGATGCGATGGCGCAACACCGCCGGAGCGATGGCCCGCACGTCCTCACACGACACGTTGTAGCGCCCGTACAAAATCGCGCGCGCTTTGCCCGCAAGAATAAGAAACTGCGAAGCGCGCAGCGACGCGCCCCATGTCACCCAGCGGTTGACGAAATCCGGCGCGGTCGCCGAGTTCGGGCGGCTCGCGCCGACCAGACGCACAGCGTAGCGCGCCACCGTGTCGGACGCCGGCACCTGGCGGACGAGTTGCTGAAAAGCAATGATCTCATCGGCGGACATCAGGCGCTTAAACTCAACCCGCTGCGTCGAGGTGGTCGCCTTCACGACCGCGACTTCGTCCTCTTCCGGCAAGTAGCCGATCTTGACGTTGAACATGAAACGGTCGAGCTGCGCTTCGGGCAGCGGGTACGTGCCTTCCATCTCAATCGGATTCTGCGTGGCGAGCACGAAGAACGGGCGCGGCAGTTCGTGACTTGTACCCTGCACGGTAACGCTGCCTTCCTGCATCGCTTCCAAAAGCGCGGCCTGCGTCTTTGGCGGCGTGCGGTTGATCTCGTCGGCAAGGATGATGTTGGCGAAGACGGGCCCGCGGATGAACTGGAGTTGGCGCCGCCCGGTGGTGCGGTCTTCCTCGATGATCTCGGTGCCGGTGATGTCGGCGGGCATCAGATCAGGCGTGAACTGGATACGTTTGAATGAGAGGTCGAGCACGCTTGCGATGGTTTTGACAAGCAGCGTCTTGGCGAGTCCAGGGACGCCACTGATGATGGTGTGGCCGCCAACGAAAAGCGAGATTAGAACTTGTTCGATCACCTCGTCCTGACCGATGATCGCTTTGCGGATTTCACGCAGCAACTCGACGCGGGCTTCCGCCAGTCTGTCCAGCAACTCTTCATCCCGCACCAGCGTGCTTTCAACAATCATTATGCTCTCCTCTTCAATGATGGGCGGTGCGGAGTGACCAGAACAGCTAAGATTGCTGATAATTCGACTGATGATAGTTCCCTGTTCGTGTTCTGCGTGTGCCGTGAAATCATTGTCAAGCCTTCGCCCCCGCCGACATTGTGGTCGCCTGTATTGATGATCTGTGTTGGTGCTCTACGTTTCTCGTGCTTCCATTCAGGGACTCGGCGGCCTACCTTCCGCGACTCACGAAGCGGCTTACTGTCCGACGAGCTTCAACAACAACTCCTGCGCCTTCTCGTAACCCGGCGCGGCTTCGAGTGAACGCAGCACCGCGCGTTTGGCGTCGGCGGGTTTCCCAACCGCGAGCAACGTGCGAGCGACGTTGTAATTGGCCTCGGCCACGTTCGGCGGCTGAAGCGCGAGCGCCACACGGTATTCGTCAAGCGCCTGTGCCGCTTCATTGCGTTCCAGGTGAAGATCACCAGCCTCTGTGTGCAACCCGTGATCGAATGGGTCGATGAAGAAGGATTGCCGTAGCGCGTCGAGCGCACGCTCGCCATGACCAAGTTTCGATTGCAAGCGGGCAAGCCGCTTCAGCGCCTCGACGTTGTTCTCATCGATCTTGGTCAATTTGTCCAGCACTTCAACCGCCGCTGCCATCTCGCCGCGCTCTTCGAAGAATTGTGCCAGCGCCTCGTAAGCGTTTCCCTGCGCCGTGTAGTAAGGGAAAAGATCGATGGCGCGCTTAAAATGGGTGACGGCTTTTTCGGTGTCGCCTCGCGATTGAAAGAGCGCACCGGCGCGGAGGTTGAGTGTAAAGTCGTCTGGGTTGACGCGGAGTTGTTGCAGCACCGCGTCACCCGCCGTTGGGTCGCCACCAATTTGACCCGCGCCGGATTCGAGCGCACGCAGCAGAGGTTGCGCCTTCGCCTTGACGAACCCGTCGAACGCACGGTCGAAGTCCGCCTCGGACATCTTCAGAACCTGCTGAATCACTTCGGGAGTCTTCGCCTTGTCGCGATAGAGCGCGAGCATTTTCAGAATCGCGTCGAAGCCGTAACGCTCGGTGATGAACTCGCAAATTTGGGACGCCTGAAAATAGGCCAGCGAAACATCCTGCGGCGTGCGCGGACGCTGAAAGCCGCCATCAAGGTCAGCGATCTTGAACCACTTCCCGGCAGCGTACGCCTTCAACATCGGCACGCCCCAATCGTCGCCCCAGCCGGGACGCGCGCGCCGTTCCTCGTAGACCGACAAGCCTTCGGAGAACCAGCGCGGGATGCGGTAGTCGGTCATCTGCAACGTAATCACGTGTGTGTATTCATGCCATAGAGTGCTGCCCCAATTGAACTGTCCTCGCGGGCGCGCCGACGGAGAATCGAGCGCGATGACCTGCCCGAAACAGACACCGAGCGCGCCGAGTCCCGGCAGGCCGAGCGCGCGCACCGCAAAATCTTCGTGATTCGGAAACACCTCGACGACGATTGGCGCTCGCGGCGTGAATTTGTATTTGGTGTTGAGTTTGGTCGCGGCCTCTTCGAGCAGTCCGGCGGCGTACGGCGTCACCACGTCCGATTCTTTGGCCGCTGTTTTGAGGAAGAACGCACCGCGTGGTGTCGTGCGGTAGTCATCCATCGTGTCGAGCAGATCAAGCGTGTTCTTCGCCCACACGTTGAACGGGTCGCCCTTGAATGCCGTCTCAATCGCGGCGCGCCCTTCGCGGTCACGGCCAAGCCGCATCAGCGCCATTCCGTAACTCAGGTGCGCGCGCCACAGACGCGGCGATAGCTCGGTCGCGCGGCGCGCGAACTCCGCTGCCTGCGCGTAACGACGGGTGATCGTCGCGAAGTGCGCGAGCGTGTCGTAGAGCGCCCCATAACGTGGATTGACGGACAGAGCACGCGCCGCCTCCGGCTCGTAGTCGCGGTCTTGCAGATAGAGCAGCGCCGCGCGCAGCGCACGCGCTTCGAGCGAGTTGGGATTCGTCTTCAGCGCGCGTTCAATCTCAGACGCCGCCGCGTCGTAGTCTTCCGCCTCCAGCCAGACCCACGCGCGTAGTGTCCGGGCGCCAACAAGTTCAGAATTGATTTCGAGTGCTCGCGCCAGCGCCGTCGTCATCTCTGCGCCGCCTTCGAGCCGCTTGTTGGCGGCGACGCCGAGAAACGCGCGCGCGCTGTGTGGATTGATTTTGAGCGCGTCGTTGAAAAACTCCGCGGCCTCGGCGAAGTTGTACTTCTCTGTGAACAACTCGCCGCCGCCGAGGTGCGCGTCAATGTATGATGGATCGGCAGCGATGGCCGCGAGGTACAGATCGTTGGCGCCCTTGTACTTTTCGAGGTGCGTCAGCGCACGCGCGATGACGATCAATTCTGGCGCGGTCTGCGGGTCGTTGGCGGCGTGATAGTCGACGATGGATTGGAGAATCTGACGGGCCTCATCTTCGCGCCCGGTTATCAACAACATCTCCGCGCGGCGCACATCGCTTTCGAGCATGGTCGGTGTCGCGCCCGTCTGTTTTATCAACTCTCGTCCGGCGCGCTCGAATTCCCCTGCCGCTTCGCCGTAACGCCCGGTCGCCGCGTACACCTCGCCGAGTTGATGGCGGACCCGGCTCGCATTCGCGTGCTTTGCAAGAAAGCCTTTCGCCGATGACTCAGCCTGCGCATACCGCCCCGTCTCAAGAAAGGCGCGCAACAGATTCCGCTCTGCGTCTTCGTCCGAAGGGTTGGCCGCCAGACGTTTGTTGAGTAGGTCGATGGCGCTCTGATAATCGCCTTGCGTCAACTCAGCCGGCGCGGAAGGGACGGGCTGATTTCGTGACGTGGCGAAAGGAACGTTGATGAAGAAAAACGAAAGTGAGATTGAGAGTATGAAGAAACGCAAACCAATAGACGGACGCGCGCGCAAAGTGCTTCGCCGAGTTTGAATGACGGATGTGAATCGCGCCCGTTTGATGAAATGAGAAATCGAAACCATGCTCGCGCCCTTCCCTCCCCTAATTGCTCGCCGGCTTAGCGGCACCTCGGATGACCCGACTCAGCTTCGCCAGATCGATGAGTATCTTTTCCAATTCCGCGTCGTACTCGTCGGCCTGCATCCCGGCTTTACGATTCTTCAATTGCTCGACCTCTTCTTCGAGCCGCGTCCGTTCGGTGATGAGCTTAGCCGTTTCGACGCCGTTCACTCTTGGCGTGATCAGCGGCGAGTCAAAATAGGTAACGCGCGCCAGCGCCCCGTCGCCGCCTGTCTCTGTGTTCGGGTGGCCGACACCGTCGCCGTTGTCTTCGAGCAGGGCATGTTCCGTCGCCAATCTCCCGGCGCTTTTATAAGCTTCCGCAGTCAACTTCGCTCCGTACTGAAAAGCTTCGAGGACGGAGATGCGCTTGTTCTGGTCGGCGTCGGCTTCGGGGTTTTGCAGCGCCGCGATGAAGTGTTCGGCAAAGCGGGTCGCATTCCGCTCGTCACCGCTGCGAGTCGCGGTGACGATGACGCGCCCTTTGGCGGCAAGGGGTTTGATGAACTCGCCGCTCGCGCTCGCCATGTTCATCAGCACCACGCGGCGTGCGGGCAACGCGTCGAGCAGGCTACGGTAAGCG
>JACDEG010000241.1 GCA_013816505.1 Pyrinomonadaceae bacterium
GCACCATGGATGGCGCTGATGTTGCAGCCGGAACATTTTATACATTTGTCCATGATGTCGTGAGACTTGCTTCAATTAAGAATTTGTCCACGATGTCGTGACACCCAACACTTACCACCCAGGTTCATAGTCGCTAGTCTGAAGTCACGTGATTGTGGTACATGCGCGTCAATCCATGAGCGCATGTGTCGCCCATACGCCACAGCCGCCCGGCTCGACAACTTGCGAGGCCAAATAAAACCGCGCGTCCGGTGCATGTTAGGTTGACGGTACGGGCTTTGCTGATTTCGGCCTCGCTCCAAAACAAGAAAATCCACGCGCCCCCTCGCGCCACGCGAACAGAAGAGGTTGATCCGCGAATCTTGATTAAACAAACGACCATCGCCGCGCCGGTTGAAGCAAGCGGCCTCGGTTTGCACACCGCCGTCCCCGTCCAGCTTCGGCTCGTCCCGGCCCCGCCCGACACTGGTTACATCTTCGTCCGCACCGACCTCGACGGCTTCGAGATTCCGGCCACCGTCGAACACATCGCGCATTGCAGTTACGCGACGACGTTGATGCGAAAAGGCGTGATGCTCTCGACCGTCGAGCACCTGCTGGCGGCGCTGCGTGGCGGCGGCGTCGACAACGTCTACATTGAAGTCGATAACCTTGAGTTGCCGATTATGGATGGCTCGGCGGACGGCTTCATCGAGATGATCGAGCGCGTTGGAATAATCGAACAGCCGGCGTCGCGGCGGGCGTTGCGCGTGCGGCGCAAGGTGTCAATCGCGCAGGGCGAGCGGCGGATGGAGGTCGAGCCACATGACGGCTATGAGATTGATTGCGTCATCGACTTCAAGCATCCGCTGATTGGCGTGCAGCACTTTGTTTTTAACGCGCTCGACCCGGCGGGCTTCGGGCGCGAAATCGCGGCGGCGCGCACGTTCGGCTTCACCGCGGAGATCGAGGTGCTCCGGCGCGCGAATCTGATTCGCGGCGGCTCGCTCGACAACGCGATTGTGTTGACGCCCGACGGCATGTTGAACGAAACGGGCTTGCGCGTCAGAAACGAGTTTGTCCGTCACAAAATTCTGGACATCATCGGCGACCTTGCGCTGTTGGGAATGCCGCTCCTCGGGCGCGTGCGCGCCGAACGCAGCGGTCACGTGCTACACGCCGATCTGATGGCGAAACTGCTGCGCTCCGACGCCGCGTGGGAAATCGTCGACATGCCAATCACCGCCGCGCTCGCCGTCACCCGCTAACTCGCCGCTCACCATCCGACTTTTTCAATCAGCCGGTTCAATCAACGGGCACCACTTCGTAAAAAATTCGCAGCCGCAATTCCTGCTGCACGACTTGATGCTTGATCTCGCGCGCTCGCAACTTCAGGACGTTGCCGGGCGTGACGGGGAGGCGCGCGGCGAGTTGTTCGGCACGCAGAATTTCGATGGGATTGAGGCGCTGATCTATCGCGCCCTGCACCACTTCGGTGACGACGCCATTCATCATCGCCGGAAAGTCTTTGAGGTTGAGCCGGCGGATAACGACGCGCGCGTTCAATGCCTGCCGCTCTGGGTCGAAGCGCAGCACGATCTCCGCATCGGCCCAGCCCTCGAAGCTGACGCAGCCCAACAGCGCGGCTTCGTATGAGCCACGGAACGCGACGGGCACGACGATGCGCCCGTCAGTGAAGCGCACCGCCGTGCGCGTCTCGCCCGCCTCGCGCAACAGCGTAATCACACTTGCGCAATTACTGCTCGCGCCGGAAGTCGACCCGCTCCCGTTGCCGCTTTGTCCGTTGCCACCACCGCCGCTGATGCGTCCGACGCCGGCCAGCGGGTAAGTTGGCGGCTTGTCCTGTGACAGCATTGCATCGAGCAGCGCGTTGAAGAGTTGTTCGTTGAGGATGACGACGACCTCGCCCGCCGGAATCGGGCGCACTTCGCGGGCGCGCCGTTGCGAGCCTTCACCAGCATTGACTAACGTGCACCCGGAAACGATGAAATAACAGCAGAGCGTTGCCGCCAGCACCGACCGGCGGAGAGTGTCGAGGAGTTTGCTGTTCAAGATGTTCAATGCGTGATGCCGGATTATTTGAAGTGACCTTATGTATTAATTCTGTCGGCGCGCAAATCTATGCCAGACCGCTGCGGATGATGTCGTGGAGTCTGAGCAGGCCGACGCACCGCTCGGCGTCGTCGACCACCGGCAGCACGGAGATTTGCGACGAACGATCCTCCATCAGACGCAGCGCGGCGTAGGCCAGCATCTCCGGCGCGGCGACCACCGGGCGGGGCGTCATCATCTCCGCGCCGTCCAGCTTCTCTAAATCGGCCAACTCCGCTTTCTGTAGCGCCCGCCGCACGTCGCCGTCAGTGATGATGCCGACCAAATGATTTCCCGCCTCTATAACGTTGACCGCGCCGAGTCCACCCCGGCTGATGGCCTGCACGACATCGAGCAGCGTCGCCGCCGCATTGATCGTCGGGTTGCGGTCATCACCGTGCATCAAATCGCACACCTTCAACGTGAGCCGTTTACCGAGCCGCCCCGCCGGGTGATTAGAGGCGAAGTCTTCCGCCTGAAAACCTTTGACCCGCATCAGGGTCATCGCTAGCGCGTCGCCGATGGCGAGCGCGACGGTGGTGCTCGTTGTCGGCGCCAGGTTAAGCGGGCACGCCTCCTGTTCGACCGACGCATCGAGCACCGCGTCGGCGCGCCGCGCGAGCGTCGATTGCAGACTGCCGATGATGGCGATGATCGGCACCCGTCGGTGTTTCAGGTACGGCAGGATTTCGAGCAACTCGTACGTCTCGCCGCTGTTGCTCAACACGATAACGACATCATTCGCGTCGACGATGCCCATCCCGCCGTGCAGTGCGTCCGACGGGTGAAGGAAGACCGCCGCTGTCCCCGTGCTCGTCAACGTCGCGGCGATTTTCCCCGCGATGTTGCCCGACTTGCCGACGCCGAGGACGACCACCTTTCCGCGGCACACGGCCAACAGTTCGACGGCGCGCCGCACGTCCCCATCACGCAGACGCGTCGCCGCCCGCTGAATCGCCTCCGCTTCGAGACGCATCAGATCGATCACTTTGAGATGGTAATCTTGTTTGTCCATCAGGCCTTGCTTTGAAGTTTGATTCATTATCTAACTCTTCCAACGAACGTCATCAGATCAATGCTGTCTATTGATGGCATCCGAGCATACGACGACGCGGCACGACGCGACAACTCGGCGACGCAACAGAATTGTTTTGCGCCGTAGTAACGTTTTTGTGATTGACCTGATTTATATACAAAGGGGCATGGTGGTTGCTTAGTTACGTCATGTAAAGCGCATAAACAGATTGTGGCGCATGTATCTCGTACAAAAATAACTTTCTAAGAGGAGAACAAGGACGATGGCAGAACAGAAACAAAATCCAGGTGGCTTCCCGCAAAATCAAACGACTGGTCAGGATACCTACTCGACGACCGGCGACGGCCACCCGCCCCGCCCCAACGAACGCGGCACGCAGGAAGGCATGGCCGGACAAGGCACGGGCCAAATGGGCGGCTCGCAGCAGGATCAAGGTCAGGGCACCGGGACTGGCAAGGCCAAGAGCAGTTCCAGCAACCGGAAGTCTGAAGACTCATAACCTGATCAGAGGTCAGCCACGAATGGCACGTGCGGTTTGTAACGGCGCAACTGATTGTTGCCGTTGACTCATTGTCGTTCGTGTCATTCGTGGCTCGATCATATGTCATTACCCGATCAACAACTCTTTTTGTGATTTCAGTTTCGTTCGACCCGAACTCTACAATCCTGATCGTTTGAATCCACAACAATCTTCTGACGCGCTTCTCGACGATCCGCAGCCCGGCACACGCATCGACAATTTCACCGTCGCGTACCACATCGCCGCCGGGATGAACGCGGACGTTTTCGCCGTCTGGCATCACGACCTACGCACGCCGCTGGTCTGTAAGCGACTGCGCGTCGCCGATCAACAACACGCGAAGTGGCGCCGTTTACTGCGCGCGGAGGGGGCGGCCCTGGCGCGTTTAAATCATCCGGGCATCGTGCGTTTGATCGCACAGAACCAGAGCGTGTCGCTGCCTTACCTGTTGCTTGAACACGTCGGTTCAAAAACTTTGCGCGACAGATTGAAAGAGGACGGCCCGCTTGAAATCGAGCAGGCGACGATCATCGTGCAGCACGTCGGAGCTGCCGTCGCCTATGCGCACGCCGAGGGGTTTCTGCATCGCGACTTAAAACCGTCGAACATCATTCTGCGCGCCGGCCGTCCGGTGCTGCTTGATTTCGGTATTGTGTGGAAGTGGAAAAGCGGACGCCGGCCACCGGACCGCTCCGGCACGCCGCAGTGCCTCGCGCCGGAGCAGATCAGACGCGAACCGCTCACGCCCCGGACGGACGTGTACGCCCTCGGCATTCTGCTGTTCGAGCTACTTACTGGCATGCGCCCGTTCCGCGCCAGCGAGAATTACCATGACCGGCATGCGCCACTCGCCGAACGCTACCCGCAGCTAGTCGAAGCTCCGCTCACGTCGCGCCGCGCTGGTCGCCGCCTTCCAGCGAAGCTCCAGCAGGTCATCACACGCGCACTGGCGTGCGACCCGGAAGCGCGTTGGCCGAGCGTGGTGGAACTGCTGGCCGCGCTCGATCCGTTCACGCGCACCAAAGTGTGGCCGCGGGACGCGGTGCGCGGGCGTAATGATTTCGCTCCGTTCGAGGGTTGACCGGGAAACGTTCGCGCGAGTATTGCTTCACCTATCACCGATCACTATTTACTCAGAAGTGATGGGTGACAAGTGACGAGTGACAGGAAGGAATGAAAACAAGAGGGGAACCGTATGCGAGGTCGGTGATGCGGAACGGACACGTGTGGCCGAAGCGATTAAAGTTACGCCGCAAACGAGCTACTCTTTCCTGTCACCTGTCACGGTTCACCTATCACCGATCACTATTTACCTGTCACTCCTGAGTATTTAAAGTTCATAGTCCGCGCTGGCATACACCGCGACACTCATGTTATTTTCTCCCAGTCCACCAACCTTAGTGCCCGCGTAGCTCAGTGGATAGAGCGCTTGCCTCCGGAGCAAGAGGCCGTAGGTTCGACTCCTACCGCGGGTACCACAAAATTCTTCCACACACTTACACACCATCACAGACTCACGATTTCGCCTGATTGAAGTATCAGATCGGGTTCGTGCTGTTCCCGCAGGAACGACAGCACGACGCGCGCGAGTTCTTCGGGCGAGTTGTGATTGACGGCGTGCGCGGCGTGCGGAATGACGTGCAACCGTGTCGAACGCACCAGCCGCGCCGCTTCCTCCGCCCAGTCTTGCGGCACGATGGGGTCGCGTCCGCCACGCACAATCAAAACCGGCATCATCATCAGCGGCAGCTTCTCTTCAATCAAATCATTAAGCGCGTATCGCAGCGTGCGCAAGCCCCGGTAGATGCCCGCGGTCAGGTAGTCCGCGAAAGCGACGGGGAGAAGCGAAAGCCGCTCGCGCGGGATGTTCAGCAGGAAGCGCAATACCTGCCGAGTGGCGGTGCGCCGGCGCGGGTCGATGGTCGGGGCGACGAGCACCGCACACGTCACGCGCTCCGGTCGTCGCGCCGCCAATTCGACAACCACCTGACAGCCAAACGAGTTGGCGACGAACGCCGCTTGTTCGAGTCCGACGGAATCCATCCACGCGGCCAGACTGTTCGACAACTCTTCGACACCGAGCACCCGCGCCGGCTTCGCGCTTTGACCGAAGCCAGGCAAATCAGGCACGTAGACGCGTGCCTCGGTTGATAGCACCTCAGCGGTCGGGATCATGTAACGGCCAGAGACGCCAAGCCCATGCACCAACACCACCGACGGCGCGGACACAGGCGCCCGTTCGACGAACACCCGCGCGTGCATATCCAGCTTACCCGTTTTCGTCCAGATACTTTTCATCCGTCCCTTGTGCTCGATGTGATTCACGATGCGCGAGAGTGCGGCGTCACACTAAAACACTCAACCGCAGAGTACGCCGAGGGCACTGAGAATTTGGAATCAGAAAACACGCGAAGCAGTTGTTCGATTACTTTGATCTGCGCTCTCTCTGCGCCCTCCGCGCGCTCGTCAGTTGAGCTGTTCCGGCACCCTTTCGCTCAAGCGCAGTTTGATGGGAGAGTTGGGACAAAGTATAAACGTGTCTTGATGAAAGAGCGGCAATTGTTGGTGCGTAATTTCGAGGCGGGATCGTACCTGGAGAGTTTTCTGGTGGCGGCGGTCGCCTCGGTGTTGGTCATTCGATTGTTTCTGCGGCTCACCGGCTATCCGCAAATCGGGGGCGGCGGGTTGCACATCGCGCACATGCTATGGGGCGGGGTGTTGATGCTCGCGTCGATCATCGTGCTGCTGTCGTTTCTCAGCCGGGAGGCGCGGCAGATTGCGGCGGTTGCTGGCGGCGTCGGCTTTGGCACGTTCATCGACGAGGTCGGCAAATTCGTCACCAGTGACCACGACTATTTCTTTCAGCCCGCCGTCTCGATGATCTACGTCACGTTCATTCTGATCTTCCTTGCGATCCGGGCGATTCACCGCAACCGGACGTACACGCCTGCCGAGTATTTGGCGAACGCATTGCAAGAGGTACAGCAGGCGGTGCTGCACGACCTCGACGCGGAAGAGCGAAAACGCGCGCTTCTCTTCCTGCGGCGAAGCGACGCGGCGCACCCGCTGGCCTCGGCCCTGCGCGGCGCGCTCGTCATCCTCGACGCGGTGCGACCGCCGACACGCGCCGGCCTCTTTGCGTTTCTCAAACAACAGGTGCGTAGCTTTTACCACCACGTCGCCGGACTGAGGTGGTTCCCGTTTCTCGTCATCGGCTTCTTCGTCGCGCAGTTGGTGGTCAAGTTGGTGTACGTTTTCATCATCATCTTTCTCATCGGGCTGGGTTGGGAGCAGACACTCAGCGTGCGCGTCATCGGCAGCGTCGCGGAGCGGATGCTGCATCTCTCGTTTGTCGCGTGGGCAGAAATCGCTTCGTCGCTGCTGTCGGGGGCGTGCGTGCTGTGCGGCGTCGTGCTGATGCGCCGGTCGCGTCTGTCGGCGCTGAAATGGTTCGAGCGTTCAATCCTGGTCTCGATCTTTCTGACGCAGGTCTTCGCTTTTTATCAAGAGCAGTTCTCCGCGCTCCTCGGACTGTTCCTCAACGTCGCCGTCCTTCTCGCGCTCCGTTTCATGATCGAACGCGAGCGCACTGCAGTAATTGAGTCGGTCGCCACCGACCCCGTTTGATGGAGCCATATCGGTGTCAATCTGAAGCGGCGAACTAACTTCCCGCGTTCGCTCATCAAAGACCAACCGCTTTTGAGCGTTACTGCTTCCGCCTGACACCGGCTCATAGTAGTCTGAAGCAGCAGCAATCCCTGACACTTCGGAGGAATCATGAAAAGACTATCGTTGCTCGGTCTCGTGCTGACGGCTGCGCTCGTGCTCCCGACTGCAACCATCGGCGCGCGCGTCCGGACGACCCGGCTCTCAACCGTCGCGTTTTCCCCGGCGACGACCGCGGCGAAAGCCTCCGCGTCTTCCGTCATCACCGCCGCCGTGCGCGAAGCGGCAGAGCGCGTCACTGCGGCGCGGTTGAAGGAAGACCTTTACTACATTTCATCGGACGCGATGGCCGGGCGCGCGACGCCCTCGCCGGGCTTGGACGCGACCGCGAAATTCATCGCCGACCGCCTCAAGGCGGCGAAGCTCAAGCCGGCAGGCGACGACGGCACTTACTTTCAGCGGATCGAACTTCGCAGTATCAAAGTGGACGGGTCACAGACCAGCGCTGAGATGAACGGCAAGACATTCAAGTATGGCGATGATCTGCTCGTCGCGCCGACACCGGGGAGTGCGAGCGGCCAACTCGTCTACGCCGGTCACGGCTGGGTCATCAAGTCAAAGAACGTCGATGCCTATCAGGGTGTCGACGTGCGCAACAAGATCGTCATCATCTCCGCCGCCGCCGCGCCACCAAACGTCGCCCCCACCGAGATCGGCAAGGTTATTCAAGACGCCGAAAGCCCCGTGTCTGCGGCGCAGAAGCGGGGCGCGAAGGGCGTCGTCATGATTCCGCGCTACCCAGACCTCGCGCAGTGGTGGGCGGGCCGCCGCCGCGTGTTGGAGCGTGACCGCTTCGGCGTCGCGCGCTTTCAGGATCGTGACGCGGGGGATACCCCGTCCGCGCTGCCGACGATCATGCCGTCAGAGGCGATGCTCGATCAGTTATTCGCGGGCGAGCAACAGGGCGGCGCCGAACTCCGCCGCAACACTGTCGCGGGCACGACCGGCCCGGCATTCGATTTGGCGGCGACCAAGAGTTTGAGTTTCAAAGTGAGCGTCGCCAACACGACGGCGATAACGCAGAACGTGGTCGCCGTGCTGGAGGGCAAAGACCGCGAGTTAAAGAAAGAGTATGTCGCCATCGGCGCGCACTACGACCACGTCGGGACGGGACGGCCAATCAACGGCGACGCGATCTATAACGGCGCGGACGATGACGGCTCCGGCACGGTCGCAGTCTTGTCGCTGGCCGAAGCCTTCGCGCGCGGCCCGCGCCCGAAACGCTCGATCCTGTTCGTCTGGCACGCGGCGGAAGAGAGAGGCTTGTGGGGTTCCGAGTATTTCACCGACTACCCGACGGTGCCGCTCAATCAGGTCGTCGCGCAATTGAACATCGACATGATTGGCCGAAGCAGAAAAGAGGGCGACGCCAACCCGAAGAATCGTGGCTTGACCGGCCCCGACGAGATTTACGTGATCGGCTCGAAGCTGATGAGCACCGAACTCGGTTCGCTCAGCGAGCGCGTCAACCAGTCATACCTCAATCTCAAGCTCAACTATTTTTACGATAACCCGAACGACTCGGAGCGGCTGTTCTACCGCAGCGATCATTACAACTATGCGCGCAAAG
>JACDEG010000242.1 GCA_013816505.1 Pyrinomonadaceae bacterium
GCTCGGCGCCAAAGGCGGAGCCGCGGTCGGCGGCTTCGTCGGCGCGTGGTTCGGCGGCGTCGGTGCCGTTCCCGGCGCGGCCATCGGCGGCGTGATTGGTGGCATCGCGGGGGGCATCGCCGGCGCTTTCGCCGGGTCGGCTGCCGGTGAAACCGCTGCCGAATCGGTGGTAAACTGAGCGCATGTCAAAGCTGATTGTGAAACCGCTCGGCATGACCGGCGTGGAGATTACCGCGCCGGTCCCTCTGTCTTCACCGACGGCCAACGAAGAGTGGCATAGAATCGCGGCGGATGTTTTGATCTACGCCTTCGCCGGGCGCGCCGCGTGGTTCATCGCCGATGACGAGCGGGCGACGCAGTGGGCCTTTCCCGACATTTTAACCGAGCAGACTGAGATCCGTGTCGATGGCGCGCTGTTCCGTCTCGCGTTCAGCGAAGCGTGCCCGGCAGAGGCGTTGGCGAGCTTGGTTGGGACCGGAGATTTCCATTGGGACGCCGTATGGGTCGCCGCCCTCAGTCGTGAAGATGCGCTGCGACTTGAAGGTCTGATCCGCGCCTCTGCCATTAATGCGTTCGAAGGCGTCCCGCGCACGGATGTTGAAATGATGATGCCGATTGGCGACGGCCACGGCCTGTGGTGGATCAACCCGCGAAACGACCGGCGCGATGTCGTGGCGAAACTGTCAGACGTGACGCGGTCGGTTGGCTGGTCTCTCGACTTAGAGAGACTGAGCGATCCAGTGATCGGCGAGTAGACTCAAGGTTGACGAGCGGCGCGGCGTCTTTTTGATGGGGAGCGAGGGTGATGCGTTTCATCGCGAACGGGTTTATGACAGAGGTGCCCGACGGCTGGGAAGATCGCTCGCTGCTGATGCTGGTCGGCCCCGTCAGCCGCACAGACTTCGCGGCGAACGTCGTCTTCACGCGCGAGCCGGTCGACACCATCACGAGCGTTGAAGATTATGCCGCCGAGGTGCGCCAAAGGTCGCGGGCGGAGGTGGGCGCACTGGAAATTCTGGATGAACAGGCGACCACGATCAACGAGTTCCCGGCCTACCAATGGGTGCAGCAGTGCGAAATCGCCGGACGCCGCTTGCGACAGTTGCAGACCTGCATCCTGACCGGCGGGGTGGTCTTCACCGGAACGTGCTCGGCAGAAATCGAGGAGTTCGACGCGCACGTCACGGCGTTCCGTCAGATCATCAGCATGTTCCAACCCTTCGAACTGGAAGACGTTGAAGAGTGAGCCATTAAAGCACGCGTTAGGTCGCACCTAATTATTACCGAAGGGTATGATAACGAGATGAATCCACTATCTGACACATTGACTGACGGCTTTACCCGTTCTTACCGGGATTTTGCAGGGCGAGTTCATGAACTTTCTGCCCATCTTTCAGACGAACAGTTCTAGATGAGGCCGTAACCTTATGGCAATAGCATTGGACACCTGACGCTGCATCTGATCGGGAACCTTAGTTACTATATCGGCAACCGGATCGCTCAGACCGGGTATGTCCGTGAGCGCGACCGCGAGTTCACCGAGGAAGCTCCTCCGTCGAAGGAAGAGGTGTTACGAAGGCTGGACGAGGCGGTGGATTTAGTGGTGGCAACGCTGGAGGCGGAAACTGAGGAGAGTTGGTCTGAAGATTATGATGCGGTAGGGGCTGGTGATACGGTGGAGGATCGTTTTAGCATCTATCTAAGATGTGCCACACATTTTCATCACCACGTTGGGCAAATGATCTATGTGGAGAAAGCCTTGCGTAAGTGAATGCATATCGCAACGAGTGACCTATAAACGGCATGCACCCGACCGCGAGCCAGCGCGCCTCTCATCTTCAAAGTCCCTGCGCGGCAGGTGAAGTGAGGCGATGGAATCGCCGACGCTTCCAGCCCTGCCTAAATGCACTCACACGCGCCGCTTGCTGCGAGCGGAATTTTTCACCTTCAACCTTCGATGGCGGCTCCGGCTGCGGTGGCGTGGAACGTCGCTCGCTGCTTCCAGCGGCGATACACGTCAAGCGAAAAGGCGAGCCATAAGCCGCTGACTAAATACGCTCCCAGTGTGTCGCTCGGCCAGTGCGCGCCGAGGTAGACGCGCGAAAACCCAATCAGCACAACCGGAAGCGCGGCGGCGACGAGCACCGCGCGGCGCAGGCGCGACCCGCGCGGCAGCAGCGCGTAGGCGACGAAAAAGAGGAACCCGAAGTAGCAGACGTAGAACGTGACGTGGCCGGAAGGGAAACTGCGTGTGCCGAGTTCACGAAACACGGTGACAAGTTCGGCGGTCGGGCGTGGGCGCGCGATCAGTATTTTTAGCAGCGTGTTGACGATGGCGCCGCCACCCGCGCTGAGCAGAAGGGCAGCGGCTTCGCTGCGGCGGCGAAAAGCGAGAAAGAGAAGAGCGGTGACAGCGGTCAACGCGTGCGGTATCCAACGGTTGCCGGGAACCGAGGCGACGCGCATCAGGTCGAACAGGCCCGGCACGTCAAGCGATTGCAGCGCACGTGTCGCGCGCAGGTCCCACCCGAAGTAAGAGTTGAAGCGCGCGAACGCCGCGAGCAAAGCGAACGCGATTAATCCCGCGGCATAGAAAATCTCTGCGCGCATCAGACGCCGCGTGGCCGCCTGGCGCGGCACGGTCACGCGCTCAGCCGGCGCTTGGCGCTGATGTGTTTCTAATGGCGCGTGGTCGTCGCCGTCTGTGTCGCGATTCATGATGAGATGCCCCAGTCGCCCCGCACCGTGCTTAAGCGTCAAGCCGACCCTCGCGGTGATGGCGTGCGCTTGTCCGCGTGCCTTATAATTGCCCTCGAACTTCTCCCGAACATAAACGACCACAGGCAGCGCCGGCAAGCGGCTGGCGAATGTGCGCGTCCGTCCAGATAAATTAAGCACGCGCCGTCTTGCGAAATTTAAGGAGCGACATTTGTTAAGAGTCGAATATCGCGAAGGGCTGTACCTGCCGGACATTGATCTGTGGCTCGACGCCGACGGGCCGCGCGACCGTTGCGTCATTTCGCACGCGCACTCGGATCACATCGCCGAGCACCGCGCGATTGTCTCGACGCCGGAGACGGCGCGCATCTTTCAACATCGCCGCGGCGAAGCCGAAATCGAGACGCTGCGCTACTTCGAGCGGCGCGATTACGGGCGCTATGCGCTGACGTTGATCCCGGCGGGCCACTGCCTCGGGTCGGCGATGATCCTCGTCGAAGCGGACGGCGAGCGGCTCGTCTACACCGGCGATTTCAAACTGCGCCCGAACGTCGTGGCGGAGACGGCGGTGATCGTGCCGTGCGACACGCTCGTCACGGAATCGACCTTCGGCGAACCGCTCTACCGTTTTCCGCCCGACGTGGTGACGGCAGAGCGACTTTACGCCGCTGTTGATCGTGCCCTCTCCGATGACCGCGTCCCCGTCGTGCTGGCCTACGCGCTCGGCAAAAGTCAGGAAGCGCTGGAACTGCTGCTCAGGCGCGGCTACCGCGTGGCGCTGCACGGCTCGGTATGGAACGTGACGGAGATTTACCGTGAACTCGGCGTCGAGTTTTCCGGGGCGTACGAAAAGTATGACCGCGAGCGCTTGAAAGGTCGCGTGCTGATTACCCCGCCGGGCTGCCGCAAACAGCCGATGGTTCAGAACATCGAGCGGCGCTACATCATCATGCTGACCGGCTGGGCTTTGAGCAAAAGCGCGCCGTACATGTACAAGGATGTCGATCTGGTGCTGCCGCTTTCAGACCATGCCGACTTCGACGACCTGGTGCGCCTCGCGCGCGAGTCGGGCGCGGGGCGGATCATCACGATGCACGGCGCGCCGAAGTTCGCCGCCCACCTGCGCGACATGGGATTTGTCGCCGAACACCTCGCGCATCATCCCGGCTCGACGAAAGGCGCGAAGAAACAGGCGCCGAAAAAGGCTTCGAACGCCATCGCGCAGACGCTCTTTGACTGACCGGGTTGGAGTTTGATGCGCAAGGTGCAAAGACTTTTTAGAGGGCCGGGCGCTTTATGCGGACTTGCCCGCCGGACACCTTCCCGTCGCTTGCGCCTGGCGGGTCATGTCACTATAATGCGCGAGCTTTCAACAGCCGCGATTAGTAAAAACCTAAAATGCGAATCAGGGGTTGAAATCGGCCATGTAGAATCAACGATTTACATGAGACTTTGCGGCGCACAAATTAAAACACCTTTCGTAAGTCCTTTGTTTACAATGCGCGCAATTTTCAACTCCTGATTCACATTAAAGATTAAGGGGTGCGGTTGTTTTAGCCCTCCTCAAGAACATACAGCGACATTTAAGAATCAAGACATGGCAAGTAGCACTACTTGGAGAGATCGCCGTCGTGTCACGCCCGCCCGTCCGAAGCCTCTGCGTTCGCTCGCGGCCGGGTTGATGCAGGCGGCACGCGCGGCCTTCGCCGAACCGTACATGCTCGCCGTCGAGCGCCACGCGGTCGGGTTGCGTCGCCTGCCCAAAGAGATGGACGGCCTGCGCATCGTGCAGCTCACGGACATCCACCACAGCCCGTTTACCGGGCGCGAGCAAGTCGAACGGGCAGTCGAGATGGCGAACAGCCTTCAGCCAGACATCATCGCCCTGACCGGTGATTACGTCTCGCACGAGCGCGAGTATGCCGCGCCGTGCGCCGAGATGATGGGCCGCCTGCGCGCTCGCTGCGGCGTCTACGCGGTGCTCGGCAACCACGATCACTGGACGGACGCTGCGCTGGTCACCGACCTGTTCCGCGCAGAAGGCATCCGCGTGCTCGTCAACGAAGGAATGCGCTTCGAGCACAACGGGGCGTCCTTCTGGCTTGCTGGCGTCGACGATACGATGGTCGGGCTGGAAGACCTTCCGCTGGCGCTCGCCGGCTCGCGCCCCGACGAAATGAAATTACTTTTGGCTCATAACCCGGTTGTCCTGCGCCGCGCGGCGCGTGCCGGGGTCGACTTCGTGCTGAGTGGGCATACGCACGGTGGACAGGTCGCATGGCGCTCGGAGCGTTCGGCTTCGGGCAGAGTGCGCCGACGCCTGCTGCGTGGCCTCGGTCGCCAGGGCGAGACTCAGATTTACGTGTCGCGCGGCCTCGGCACGGTGGTGCTCCCGGTGCGTTACGGTTGCCCGCCAGAAGTCTCCCTGCTTCAACTGCGCTGCTCGGAATAATCTGAAGTCGAGAGTCTGGAGTCTGAAGTCTAAATTCCCGGTCTGAACTACGGGACAGGCTTTGGGATTACAGACTTCAAACTTTAGACTTCGGACTCGCATGTCTTCACGCATCGTCACCCTGCCAAACATCCTGACCGTGATCCGTATGGTGCTGATCCCGGTCTTCGTTTCGCTCCTCTTTTATCAGAGGTTCGGCTGGGCGCTGATTACTTTTCTGGTGGCGGGCGTAACGGACGGCCTGGACGGATTGCTTGCGCGTCGTTTCGACCAGAAGTCGCAACTCGGAACGATCCTCGACCCGATTGCGGACAAACTGCTCCTCGTCGCTTCGTTCATCGTGCTGTCGCTGCCTTCGATCATCCCCTTCCCGCATCCGCGCCATCTGCCGATCCCCTTCTGGGTGACCGCCGCCGTCATCAGCCGCGACGTGTTCATCGTGGTCGGCGCAACGGTCATCAACATGGTCACCGGTTTTCGGGGATTTAGGCCGTCGCTGCTCGGCAAAGTCAATACAGTCGTGCAGATTTCCGCCATCATCGCGGTGCTTGTCGCTGCCCGTTTCCCGCCGCTCAGGGGCTACCTTCCAACCGTCTACACCACCGTCTTCGCGTTCGCTCTCATCTCCGGCGCCCATTACGTGTACTGGGCCTCGCGGCTGCTCGGCGAAGATCGCGGCAACCGGGAAACCAGTTTATAAGGAATATCTTACCCGCCTTAAAGTGAAGCGCAGGAAGGTTTACAAATAAGTTGACAAGGCGACACTCAGATATTATATTGAGGCCACGTTCAAGCCGTACAAGTCATCAAATACGCCGTCAAAGCGCAATGGTATGAGTCGGCGATGAAACTTCGAGTCGGTGCTTGGCACTGCCGGGCAAATGCGCGAATAAAACACACATTGGAGAACTTAAGAACGATGAGCAAGATTATAGGAATCGATTTAGGAACGACAAATTCCGTGGTGGCCGTGATGGAAGGCGGCGAGCCGACGGTGATTACCAATTCGGAAGGCGGGCGCACGACCCCTTCCGTGGTGGCCTTTGCCAAGGACGGTAATCGACTGGTCGGCCAGGTGGCCAAGCGCCAGGCGGTGACTAACCCGGAGAACACGATCTATTCGATCAAGCGTTTCATGGGCCGCCGTTTCGATGAAGTCGGCGAAGAGATTAAGCAAGTGCCTTACAAGGTTCAGGCCGCCGGCCAGGGCGGGGACGTGCGCGTCTTCGCGGGCGGGCGAGATTCAAGTCCGCCGGAAATCTCGGCGATGATCCTGCAGAAAATGAAGCAATCCGCCGAGGACTATCTCGGTCAGAAGGTTGATAAGGCAGTCATCACCGTCCCAGCTTACTTCAACGACGCGCAGCGCCAGGCGACGAAAGACGCCGGTCGGATTGCCGGCCTCGAAGTGATGCGCATCGTCAACGAGCCGACCGCGGCGGCGCTGGCCTACGGCCTCGACAAGAAGAAGGAAGAAACGATTGCGGTCTTCGACTTCGGCGGCGGAACTTTTGACATCTCGATCCTTGAAGTCGGCGAAGGCGTCGTCGAAGTGAAATCGACGAACGGCGACACGCACCTCGGCGGCGACGACATCGACGAGGCGCTCATCAAGTGGATCATCGAAGAGTTCAGGCGTGATCAGGGCATCGACCTGACGAACGACAAGATGGCCCTTCAGCGCCTTAAGGAAGCGTCGGAGAAAGCTAAGATCGAGCTTTCGAGCGCGATGGAGACGGAGATCAATTTGCCGTTCATCACGGCGGATCAATCCGGGCCGAAGCACCTCGTGATGAAGCTGACGCGCGCCAAGTTCGAGCAGTTGATCGACCCGATCCTGAAGCGGCTGATGCCGCCGGTCGAACAGGCCATCAAGGACGCCGGTGTCGACGCGACGAAGATCGACGAAGTCGTCTTAGTCGGCGGCTCCACGCGCATCCCGAAGGTGCAGGAGTTGGTCAAAAACTTCTTCGGCAAAGAGCCGAACAAATCGGTCAACCCGGACGAGGTAGTGGCGGTCGGCGCTGCGGTGCAGGCGGGTGTGCTCTCCGGCGAAAAGACGGACATCCTGCTGCTCGACGTGACGCCGCTCAGCTTAGGCATCGAAACGCTCGGCGGCGTGTTCACCAAGCTGATTGAGCGCAACACGACGATCCCGACGCGCAAATCGGAAACCTTCTCGACCGCTTCGGACAATCAGACCTCGGTCGAAGTTCACGTCCTACAGGGCGAGCGCCCGATAGCGACTGACAACCGGACGCTCGGCAAGTTTCACTTGATCGGCATCCCGCCCGCACCGCGCGGCATGCCGCAGGTCGAGGTGACGTTCGACATCGACGCCAACGGCATCGTCAACGTCTCGGCCAAGGATATGGGCACCGGGCGCGAGCAGAAGATCACGATCACCGCATCGTCGGGACTCTCGAAGGAAGAGATCGACCGCATGATGCGCGAGGCCGAATCGCACTCGGCTGACGATCTGCGCAAGCGCGAAGAGATTGAATCGCGTAACCGCCTCGACAGCCTTCAATATCAAGTCGAAAAGACCTTCAACGAGAACAAGGAGAAGCTCGACGGAGCGGGCGCGACGCAGGTCGAAACGGCGCTCGCCGACGCGAAGAAAGCGCTCGAAGAGGGCGGCGTTGAAAGAATGAACGACGCCTTCAACAACCTGCAAACCGCTTCTCATAAGCTGGCCGAGGCGCTCTACAGCAGCGCCGGCGCGGCGGGCGGCGATCAGGCATCGGCGGCGGGCGCGTCAACCGCCGGCGGCTCCGGGCAGGGAACGTCCGGCGGCGGTGGTGGCGAAGACAACGTGATCGACGCCGAATACGTTGACGTGGACGAAAAGAAGTAAGCGAATTTTAGATTTGCGATTGCCGATTTGCGATTGGAAGAGGTCGGGGGATGAACTCGGCCTTTTTCAATCGTCAATCTAAAATCAAAAATCGCAAATTTTCTCGATGGCCAAACAAGATTATTATCAGGTGCTGGGCGTCAAGCGGGACGCGAAGCCGGAAGAGCTTAAGAAGGCTTATCGCCGGCTCGCGCGAAAGTTCCATCCGGACGTTAACCCAGGCGACAAATCCTCTGAAGAGCGCTTCAAGCTGATTACCGAAGCGCATGACGTGCTCTCCGACCCGAAGAAGCGCAGCGTCTATGACCGGTTCGGCCAATACTCCGACAATTTGGCGGAAGCAGCGGCGCGCGGCGCAACCCCACCCGGTGGAGCGCCGGGACAGGGCGCGGGCGGCTTCGACTTTACCGGCTTCGATTGGGGTAACACCGCCACCTCGTACGGCGGCGCTGGCAGCAGCAGTAGCGGCAATAGTTCGAGCTTCCGCGACATCTTCGCTGATCTGTTCGGTGGCGGCGGTGCGAAGGCCGAACGCGAGCCGCCACGCCCGATGCCGCAGCGCGGTGCCGACATCGAGATGCCGCTCGCGCTCTCTTTCGAAGAGGCGGTGACCGGCATCACGACGAACATCTCCGTCAACCGCTCCGAGCAGTGTTCGCGTTGCAACGGTGCGGGCGACGCCGGCGGGCCGCTGATCGTCTGCCAGACCTGCAAAGGTGCCGGCCAGGTGCAAAAGGCGGGCGGGCGTCTGCGCTTCGCACAAGAGTGTCCCGATTGTGCGGGCACGGGCAAGCGGCGCGCGCCGTGCCCGGTCTGCCACGGCAAGGGGACTGTGCCGAAGGTCGAGACAGTGAAGGTGCGCATCCCGGCGGGCGTCGACACGGGTTCGCGCGTGCGTATCCCCGGCAAGGG
>JACDEG010000705.1 GCA_013816505.1 Pyrinomonadaceae bacterium
GCCGGAACTTGACCTTGCTTTTTCTGATAGCATGATACTTATTGCAGATCGACGCGACGGCAAACCATTGTCGGGTGAAGAAGGGCGTCTGCGCGTCGTTGTACCTCATGAAAAGCGTCATGCTCGGTGGGTGCGCCAAGTCGTTTCACTAAATATCAAACGGGCTGAATGAGCAAAGAAATTATCGGACTCGGAAGATACGATGAGGAATGTGCGTGATGGGATGGGTTTATCCATCACGCACTCCAACCGAGCATCGGCATGATTCTCTTACCGGCAAACATACTCTTCATCGTTTCCATCACACCCCGGCCTTGCTTCCTCATCGTCGCAACGTAACCCTTCAGCCGACAAGACTCTTCCGCACCTTTGGACGAAAAAAGCAGAGTCATCAAGTCATTTATCCGCCATTTATCAAATCTGCGCTAGGATGTGGTGCGGAAAGGTTGCAGCGAACCCATTGCAGGAGGGCTAACAAATTTGCGGATTCTGTTGGTTGAAGATGAACCCGACGCGGCGCGGATGCTCGCCAAAGGCTTACGTGAGCAGACCTATGCGGTAGATGTCGCCGGTGACGGCGAAGCGGGCGGGTATCAGGCGAGCGTGAACGATTACGACCTGATTATTCTCGATTGTATGCTGCCACGCAAGGATGGTTTCGCGGTCTGCCGCGAGATTCGCGCTGCCCGGTCAACCGTGCCGATTCTGATGCTGACCGCGCGTGATGTCGTCGAGGATCGCATCAATGGGCTCGACACCGGCGCGGACGACTACTTGACTAAGCCCTTCGATTTTCACGAGCTGCTGGCGCGGGTGCGGGCGCTCTTGCGGCGCGGTCAGGCGCTGCGACCGGAAATCATCCGAGTAGCTGATCTGGTCATTGATACGCGGGCGCGGATCGTGAAGAGGAGTGGCCGCCGAATCGAGGTGACTGCAAAGGAATACGCCTTGATTGAATATCTGGCCCGCCGCGTCGGAGAGGTGGTGGGACGCGCCGACATCTCTGAACACGTCTGGGATGAGAGTTTCGATCCATTCTCTAATCTGATCGAGGTCTATGTGCAACGACTACGGCGAAAAATTGATGAAGGTCACGCGCTGAAGCTAATCCGCACACGGCGCGGCGAAGGCTATGTCCTGACCGCCGGGAGCGAAGAGACAGGCGAGTGAAAACGTTCGATTCGATCAGAACCCGGTTAACCTTGTGGTACGTGGGCGTGCTTGCTCTCGTGTTGCTGGCGTTTAGCATTGGCGTCTATGCGATGCTGGCGCGCAGTCTCAACGAGCGGCTGAACAGTGGTCTGCGGACTTCGCTAGAAGTAATGGCGAGTACGCTGGCGCGCGAACTGGCCGAAGGAGCGGCAGAAGCCGCCGGGGAAACGCAAGCCGGCGAAGAGAAAGAAGCCGATGAGGAAACACTAGTTGAAGGAGAGATCAAAGCCAAAGGAGAGATAGAAAAGGAAGCTGCGTTCAGCACGGTTGAGGACTTGAATTCTCCCGATCAGGCGATTGCCATCTTCAACGTGCAGGGGCGGTTAATCTCTGAGAGAGCCGCGCGTGGCGATCTCCACGCCGGCTGGCCCCCGTTCGATTTCATTTCCGACGAATCCGTCCGTCTCCTCACGCTGCCGGGGGATCAGGGAGGCAAACGGGACGGCGTGCGAATGGCAGTGAGACGCGTTCAGGCTTACACACCAGGCGCGCCTTATTTGATCGTCGTCGCCCAGTCGCTTCGGGCTACCGCGGAAGAGTTGGAGTTGCTGCGCCGGATTTTTTATTTCGCAGTGCCGATAGCGCTTACGCTCGCCGGTCTCGGCGGTTTCTTTCTCGCACGCAAAGCCCTCGCGCCCGTGGCAGTGATGTCAGCGCGCGCGCGCCGCATCAGCGCCGACAATCTGGGAGAGCGCCTGCCCGTCGCCAATGCGCGTGACGAACTCGGCCAACTCGCCGCCACCTTTAACGATCTACTCGCGCGCCTCAACGCATCTTTTGATCAGCAGCGGCAATTTATGACCGACGCCTCGCACGAGTTGCGCACGCCGCTGTCGGTTATGCACACCACGGCAGAAGTCACTTTGAAGCAGCCGCGCCGCACTGAGAGCGAATATCGCGACGCGCTTGAGATGATGGACGCGCAAGTAAGGCGGCTGGCGCGCATCGTCGAAGACATGTTCACGCTCGCGCGTGCCGATGCCGGGCGGCACCCGCTGCACCAAAGCGATTTCTACCTCGACGAGCTGATCGGCGAGACGGCGCGCGCCGCTCGGATGTTAGCGGCGCGCAAAGAGGTTGCGGTGGAAGTCGCCACCGCATCGGACGTTCCTTTTCACGGTGATGAAGGCTTGCTGCGGCAGATGCTGTTGAATCTGCTCGATAACGCCATCAGATACACTCCGGCGGGCGGCCATGTCCGCTTGAGCCTTACGCTGTCCGACTCAATTTGCGAAATCAGCGTCGCCGACAACGGCACGGGCATTCCCGCTACAGCGCAGTCCCGCATCTTCGAGCGGTTCTATCGTGCGGACGAGTCACGTTCACGCGCCGAGGCCGCCGGAGGAAGCGGCGCCGGGCTGGGGCTGGCAATCGCGCGCTGGATCGCCGAAGCGCACGACGGGCATCTGGAACTGCGCCGCTCCGATGAAAGCGGTTCTATTTTTGTCGCCTCCCTGCCGGTCAACGTGCGCTGACCTCCGCGCACGAAATTCTCCCGCTGTTTATCTTCCATTTATCTTCACCGCACTAGACTGGCTTCGTCTCCCGCACAACATTCCTCGTTTGATT
>JACDEG010000706.1 GCA_013816505.1 Pyrinomonadaceae bacterium
ATAATCAGCGTATTGTCCAACTCTCCAATTTCTTCGAGCATCTTGAGCATGCGTCCGAGATGCTCATCAAACCACTCGATCTCCAGCGCGTAATCCAGAAGGTCCGATCTGACTATGTTGTCGTCAGGCAGGTAAGGCGGCACTTGCACATCGGCTAAACGTTTGCCAGCCCTTACTCCTGATCCTTCCTCGTAAACACGATGTGGTTCCTGACCGTCGTACCAAAAGCAGAAAGGCTTGTCTTTCGATTGGTCTTGCAGGAAGGCCTTAAAATTTGCAGCATAATCATTGGCTGACATCGCGCTGGTGGGCGGTTTGTTCTTCAATTTGTTGTAATCGTTTCCGACGGGGTTTCTTTTAAAACCGCCTCGCTTCCAGTCGCCCGGACCCCAACCCTTGCCCGTAAAGCCCATACGATAACCGGCGGCTTCCAGCAAGTCTGGATACACCTTGTATTTGGCGGGAAAGATTCCGAAATGATCGGCTGCTTCTTCTAATTGCCAGGAGTTTCGACCGGTCAGCAAAGTGGCGCGCGACGGCGAACACTTGGGGTTAGAAGTGAAAGCGTTATTGAACAAGATGCCTTCACGCGCAACGCGATCAAAGTTCGGCGTGTTGACGAACCGGCTTCCATAGGCACTCATGTGCGGCCATGAAACATCATCGGCAATGGCGAAGAGTATGTTCGGCGTTTTCCGTGCCGCAGTGTTTCCACCAACCCGGTTCTGGCCTCTGATAGGCTTGTTGACAAATGCGCACATCGCTGTTTGAGCGAAGCAAGCCATTACTAAGAGATTAATGGTAAGGAAAATTGAGCGGCGGATCATACTATGGCCTTTCTTCGCATCGGTTTTTTAGGGTGTTCTTAAGTTTCGGGCGATTGTTGGGAAGCGCGAGTGCAAGCCTGTTAGTTTCTGGAACTCGCCACTTATATCAGCTTGCTAAAGCTCACTCTTCGGCAACTCATCCTCGAACTGGTTCTCATCCTTCAAAGCTTTCTTCAACCGATACATCTCGCTTTTAAGCTTCTTCATGACGCTCGGATATCGAGGATCACTGTAGAGGTTCTTCAGCTCGTGTGGATCATTGCGCAAGTCGAATAGCTCCCACTGATTCAGCTTGTTGAAGTAGATCAGTTTGTAGCGATGGTTACGCACGCCGTAATGCGGCTGCACCCGATGGTGTTGCGGATAGTGATAGTAGCGGTAGTACATCGAGGTTCGCCAGTCCTTCGGCTTTTGACCCCGCAGTAGCGGCAGAAAGCTGCGACCTTGCATATCGGCGGGCACAGGCAGTCCGGCGGCATCGAGCAACATGGGAGCAAAATCAACGTTGAGAATCATGCCGTCGTTCACTGTGCCGGGCTTGATCTGGTTGGGCCAGCGGATGAGAAACGGCATCCGCAGTGATTCCTCATACATAAATCTTTTGTCGAACCAGTTGTGATTTCCAAGGAAGAAGCCCTGGTCAGAGGTGTAAATTACGATCGTGTTCTGCGCGAGTCCGCTTCCGTCGAGATAGTCAAGCAGCCGTCCAACGTTGTCATCCACCGACGCGACGCAGGCGAGGTAATCGCGCATGTAGCGCTGATATTTCCACTTCTTCAGTTCCGCGTCTGAAAGACCATCAGGCGGTATCAACTTGTAATCGCTCGGCTGCAGGTCGCGATCAATTCGCATCGTAGCTTCCGCTGCCGCCGCTGAACGCGTGGCGTAATCGTCGTTGAATGTCTCGGGCTCAGGGACCTGAACGCCGGCAAACATCTGCGCGTGTTTTTCATCCGGTTGCCAGGGTCGGTGCGGAGCTTTGTGATGGTACATGAGGAAGAACGGCCTATCCTTGGATCGGTTCTTAATGAACTCAAGAGAGAAATCGGTGATAATGTCGGTGGCATAGCCTGTATGCTTCTTGCGCTGGCCCATCTCGATCAAAATGGGATCGTGATAGGCGCCCTGGCCGGGAAGGATGTTCCAATGGTCAAAGCCGGTCGGGTCGCTACCCAGATGCCATTTGCCGACGATGGCTGTTTGATAACCGGCCGCCTGAAGATACTTGGCGAGGTGAGGTTGGCTGCCGTCAAAGCGGTTGAAGACTGGTACGCCGTTCATGTGCGAATACTTGCCTGTGAGAATCGCCGCGCGACTAGGCGTGCAGATCGAATTGGTGACGAAGCAGTTCGTGAAGCGCATCCCATCCCTGGCGAGGCGATCAATGTTAGGCGTTCGATTTATCTTACTGCCGTAAGCGCTGATTGCATGGGCGGCGTGATCGTCCGTCATGATGAAGATGATGTTGGGCCGCTGGGGTACCTTCTGAGTAGACACCCGTTGCGGCTGTGTAAACCCAGTATGAGCGAGCATCGCGCAAAGACAAAAGAATGCTTGGAATGTTCGTGTGATTTGCCGAAAGGATGGCTTCATTGTTGTCGTCTCCTTTTTCCAAGAGGCTCATGCTTTGGCGCCAGTGTCTAACGCGCTCGGTTGCGTCCATGAATCAGCGCCGTCTCAGACTGGGTCCGGTTCAGCCCTCTCCCCTCGTGCAGCAGCGCCTTCATCTCTGCGACCTGTTGCTTATACTTTGGGTCACCAATCAGGTTGTGCTGTTCTTGGGGGTCATAAGTGTAGTCATAAAACTCCGCGCCACGGCGCCCCTCATCCCACTCCGTGTAGCGGTAGCGCTCGGTGCGCACGCTGTAACCCATAAAAGCATTCGCACCGTTGCCCCGCCGAACCTGCGTGAAGGCTGGCTTGGTCCACGTCGCTCGCGGATCGCGGAGCAGCG
>JACDEG010000707.1 GCA_013816505.1 Pyrinomonadaceae bacterium
AAAGTACTGGTGGGCATGGCCGAACCATCAAAGTAGTCAGGCAAAAGTGAACAGTTTTCAGTTTTCGGTTTTGAGCTGAAAACGGCGTTGTTGCATAAATTGATAAAATTCGGAATTCCTTGATTAAAGCGAACATTGTTCAGGTACATGTGACCGAACAAATCTTCAGAATCAAGGTCTCAAATCGAACAAAATATATTTATGCAACAAAGCCGCTTTGAACTGAAAACTCAAAACTGTTCGATGGCTCATATGCACGACCCACTCGACACCATCAAGCAGCGCGTGCGCGAGTTGCGCGCTTATTCGCTGACGCCCGACCGCGGCGCGGTGAAGATCAATCAGAACGAGAACCCGTGGGATACACCCGCGCCCATCAAGATGGAGACCGCGCGCCGTCTGAGTGCTCGTTCGTGGTCGCGCTATCCGGACTTCGTGCCGGTGAGTTTGCACGAAAAGCTGGCGCGCTTCGCGGGGTGGACGCCGGACGGTGTGGTTGCCGGCAACGGATCGAACGAATTGATTCAGGCGTTGCTGATGGTGACCGTCACGGAAGGGAAGCGGGTGCTGATCTCCGAACCGACGTTCGCGCTTTACCGTCAGGTCACGACGGTGCTCGGCGGCGAAGTCATCAGCGTCCCTCTGACGCCGGATTTGAAGTACGACGCGGAAGCGTTGATGAAAGCCATCGGTGAACACGAGCCGGACGTGACGATCATCTGCTCGCCGAACAACCCAACTGGATGCCGAATCGATGACGCCGATTTGATGAAGATACTGGAAGCGGCGCGCGGCTTGGTCGCCGTTGATGAAGCTTACTTCGAGTTCACGAATCATTCGGTCGTGCCGCTGCTCGAACGTCACGCGAACCTCGCCGTCTTCCGTACTTTTTCGAAAGCCATGGCGATGGCGGCGCTGCGCGTCGGCTACCTGTTGGCCGCGCCGGAGTTGGCACGCGAGATTAGTAAAGCGGTGCTGCCGTACAATTTGAACGCGATGTCGCAGACGGCGGCGGAAGTGACCGTCGAGATGTACGCCGAGGAGATGCGTCCGCTGGTTGATAAGATCATCGCCGAGCGCGAGCGGCTGTACGTCGGATTGAAAAACATACGCGGCCTCGCGCCGGTCAAGTCAGTGTCGAACTTTATGGTCGTGCGCTCCGACATCGCGCCGCGCCGCGTTTTCGATGAACTGCTGCGCCGCGACATCCTGATCCGCGACGTGAGTAACTATCCGATGCTGAAAGATTACTTTCGCCTGAGCGTCGGCACGCCCGCGGAAAACGATTTGTTGATAAACGCGCTCCGTGAGATTTTTGCGAATGAACTTTGATTGCTGGAACCCATCCCATTTATGAGCACACCATCACCGATTCAGACGCGCGCCGCCGAAGTCCGGCGCAAAACGAAAGAGACGGACGTGCGCGTGGCTCTGACGCTCGACGGCGGCGGGCGCGCGAGCATCACGACCGGCGTCCACTTTCTCGATCACATGCTTGAGTTGTTCGCGCGGCATGGACTCTTCGACCTCGAAATCGAGTGCCGTGGTGACCTCGAAATCGACGATCATCATTCGGTCGAAGATGTCGCGATCACGCTCGGCCAGGCGCTCGCGCAGGCGCTCGGCGACAAGGCCGGCATCACGCGTTATGGCTCGGCGCTCATCCCGATGGACGAGGCTCTGTGTCGCGCGGTGATCGATTTGTCGGGGCGCTTCTATCTCGTCTACGAAGTCGAGACGCAGCGCCACACCGTCGGCAACTTCTCGGTCGAACTGGCCGAACACTTCTGGCGCTCGTTCGCCGAGGCCGCGCGCTGCAACCTGCACATCGACTGCCTGCGCGGGCGCAACACGCATCACATATTAGAAGGGACGTTCAAAGCCACGGCCCGCGCACTGCGTCAGGCGGTCGAACGCGACCCACGCGTCGAAGGCGTGCCGAGCACGAAAGGAGTGCTGTAACCCAAGTGACACGTCCGCCGTTGAAAGTGGCGATTATCGATTACGGCGTCGGCAACCTGCGCTCGGTGGAGAAGGCTTTCGCGGCGACCGGGTGCGAGGCCGTCGTCACGGGGGACGTTAATCTCCTCAGCGACGCCGAGCGTCTGGTGCTGCCAGGCGTCGGCGCGTTTGGCGCGTGCATGAAAGCTTTCCGCGAGCACGGCTTCGAATCATTGGTCGGCGAGCGTGTGCGGCAGGGGACGCCTCTGCTTGGCGTGTGCGTCGGGATGCAGATGCTCTTCGATGAGTCGGAAGAGTTCGGGCGGCATGATGGTTTGAGATTCTTGCGCGGGCGCGTCAGGCGCTTTGACAATGGTCTGCTCGTCCCGCAGGTCGGCTGGAATCAAATCGAATGGCGAGGCGGCGCGCACCCGTTGACGGATGGAATCGAGAGCGGCGCCTTTTTCTACTTCGTTCACTCATATTACTGCGAACCCGAGGCGCGCGAAGACGTGATCGGCGAGACTGAGTACGGCACCGCTTACGCTTCGGTCGTCGCGCGCGGCAACGTCTGCGGCGTGCAATTCCACCCGGAGAAGAGTCAGGCGGCGGGCCTGCGACTGCTCGAAAATTTCGCGCGCCGCGAGTTCACATCCGCGCCGGGGACACGCTAAGGACTGAAAGCAAAATCATTTCACCGCAGAGGACGCGAAAGGGCGCAGAGAAATAAAAGACAGCATCATCAATCAGATAAACAGCTATAGCGATTTGCAATCGAGTGTGACCCTAACCAAATCACCGACCGTTTAGAGGCGGGCTCGGCCCGCCGGTGCAA
>JACDEG010000243.1 GCA_013816505.1 Pyrinomonadaceae bacterium
AACTACTTGCGGCCAGATTCGCACTCTCACCTGAACGCCAGCATGCAACGGCGTCGAGTAGAAGGCGCGTCCCCGCCTGGATGCAGCCTTTGCCGTCCACGCGACCACAACTCTCCTCAGCTAACGCGAAGCCCTCGCCTTGCAACAATCGTTGGAATAGGCTTTCATTCGAGAATCATCGCCAATCAACACCGTATGTGCAATTCTTAACCGCTCTAATTTACTTTTAGCTATGGGCAAAAAAGTAAGATGAATCATTAAGGAAAGCTCACTATGAAAAGTTTAACTGCCCGAAGAGCGGGCATTATGTTGTTTGTACTCTCTCTCAATTTCTTTACTTCGCCGGGAAGGGGGTACGGCCAGCAACCTAAGAATATCACTGAAGCGCTCGCAGGGTTTAACGGTTATTATAAGCAGACCTTACAGCAAGCCGGCATCGTCGGGAGCAGCGTTATGGTTATTCATGACAACCAGGTCGTGAACAAGGATTTTTATGGTTTGGCTCACATGGATCAGAAACGCAAAGTGGACGAAGACACAATTTACCATTGGGCCTCAATTACCAAGACCTTCACCGGCATTGCCATCATGCAGTTGAGGGATCGAGGCCTGCTGAAGCTGGATGATCCGGTCATTAAATACATCCCGGAGCTCAGACAAGTTTACAATCCCCACGGGGACATGAAAGAGATCACGATTCGACACCTGATGAGTCACTCGGCGGGCTTTCGTAACCCCACCTGGCCCTGGAAAGACAAGGACTGGCACCCGCACGAGCCGCAGCACTGGGAGCAACTGGTTGCCATGTTCCCTTATACGGAGATTCTGTTCAAGCCTGGAAGCAAATACAGCTATTCCAATCCGGGAATCATTTTCTTAGGCCGAATAATTGAACTCCTCACTCTGGATGATTACGAGGTGTACGTTGACAAAAACATTCTCAAGCCGCTGGAGATGTACCGGAGCTATTTCGATACGACTCCTGACCATCTCTTAAAGTATCTGGCCCAGAGCTACTCCTTGAAAGAAGGTAAGCTGACCCCGGCCCTTTGGAATTTAAACACGGGCATCACCGTCTCGAACGGAGGTCTGAACGCCCCGCTCACGGACATGGTCAAGTATTTGAACTTCTTGATGGGTGATCTGAAAAGGCAGGAAGTCTATGACCAAGTGCTAAGAAGGTCTTCGCTGGAAGAAATGTGGCAGCCCCGGGTTGAGGTCGCTAGCTCTGAAAACCGGAAAGTTTCGATGGGCTTCACTTTTTTTATCGAAGAGCACAACGGGATTCGTTTTGTAGCGCATAGCGGCGGGCAGAATGCCTTCATCACCCATTTTTATATGAATCAAGATTCGCGGACGGCCCATATCGTCGCATACAACACCGAGATTACCGGCGAGAAAACAAGGTCTGTGGATGGAGATATAAGCCAGTTTCTGTTTAAGAATATCTTCCCGCTATTCGCTAACAAAAAATCTCTTTAGCACATGACCTTTCTTGGTCATAGCCAACGTACCAATTCATCCAGCGCCCGGTTTCTCAATGTGAGATGCCGGGCGGGTTACAGCTCACAACTGAATTTGAAAGTTTTGTAATGACATCAAACTGGCATTCAGCCTGGACGCATAGATGGCTCGCGCTCACCAAGGAGACTTGCGAACCAGTCGCATTCGAGTCTTCGGCATCACAACACAAAAGCCCCGATGGCTTATGAAGGAGAAAGAGTTGGATCACCTTTTGAAAATCAGGCACGTCGCCTTTATTGTGATTCTATTACTGGTCATGTCTTCCCTGTCACATAAGTATAGCGCTCAGTCTGCCGCGCCGGAGTTCGATTTGATCATCACCAACGGTCGCATCGTAGATGGCACAGGCAATCCATGGTTCTTTGCTGATCTGGCCATTAAAGACGGGCGCATCATTGCGCTGGGCCGGATTGCGCCCGAACGGGCTGCGCGTGTCATTGACGCGCGTGGGAAGGTGGTTGCGCCGGGGTTTATTGACGTTCACGCGCACATCGAAGACGATCTTGAGATCGGTGGTATCGAGAAAGTGCCGCTGGCAGAAAATTATTTGCAGATGGGCGTGACGTCGGTCATCACCGGTAACTGCGGTTTTTCCAGGCTTCCGCTCGGAGAATGGTTTGCGAAACTCGAAAAGAAGGGCATCTCGATCAACGTCGGCTCACTGGCAGGACACAACGGCATCAGGCGCGCTGGGATGAACGGCGACTTTGACCGCCCGCCCACCGCAGAAGAACTGCGACGAATGCGCGAACTGACGGCTCAGGCCATGCGCGAGGGGGCGGTCGGCTTTTCCACCGGACTCGAATATGTTCCCGGCGTCTACGCCAAAACCGATGAATTGGTCGCGCTGGCGAAAGAGTCGGCTGCCTACGGCGGCATCTACACAACACACATGCGCGACGAAGGCAATCAAGTCGAACAAGCCATCAAAGAATCACTGGAGATCGGCGCGCTGGCTGCTTGCCCTGTAGAGATTTCTCACTTCAAGATTTCGAGCAAAAAGCGTTGGGGGGCGAGCGCCGTCACTATTAAGATGGTTGAAGAGGCTCGCTCCCGCGGTCAGCAGGTGACGGTTGACCAGTATCTTTACACGGCTGGCAGTACTTTTATTGACATTATCTTCCCGGCTTGGCTCTTCGACGGAGGGAAAGAAAAAGTCAAAGAGCGGTTGCTGGACCCAGCCACCCGCGCCCGCGTTCGCAGGGATATGGTCGAGAAAGCAGCCGGGCAGGGCTTTACAGATTTCTCATTCGTTCAGATCGCCAGTTACCGCCCTGACTCAAGTTTCAACGGGAAAAGGTTGCCGGAGCTAGCCGCGATGACAAAAAAAGGGGACACTGCGGAAGCTCAAGCTGAACAAGCCATTGAAATGCTTTTAGCGGGCGAAGCCCAGGTTGTGGTTCATAAGATGTCAGAGGAAGACGTTGAAAGGATCTTCCGGCAGCCGTTCACGATGATCGCCGCTGACGGCGGCGTGATAGACATCAACAGCGACACTAGCCCACACCCTCGCAGCTTCGGCAACAACGCACGAGTGTTGGGGCTTTACACGCGCGAGAAAAGTTTGGTCAGACTCGAAGAAGCCGTTCGTAAAATGACATCGCTGCCTGCTCAGACTTTCGGCCTATGGGATAGAGGTCTGCTGCGGCCGGAGCTCGCCGCCGACATCGTCATCTTCAATGAAAAGACGATCAGTGATCGCGCCACATTTCAACGGCCTAAGCAATATGCCGAGGGCATAGATTACGTGCTTGTCAACGGGCAGGTAGTCATCGATAAAGGACGGCACAACGGGGCCAGGCCGCATTCTTCGCAGCGGCGGCTCGTCCTAAACGCGCTATCACATAGTTACGGGGCACCGCCGAAGAACGATTCTATTCCCATGTAAATGATCAGGCGCAAACATATGTCTGGGGATCAACTTGCATAACAGAGGCGTTCAGCCCAGATGAGACAACTCTTCTTTGACTAACTGGCACGCGCTCATGAGTTGGTACACTATTGGCAGACCAGATTTAGTCCTAAAGTTGACCATGTCCAATCTCTCTTGGAGCGCTGCTGATGGAATCAAATGGTGAATCGGGTCTCACCTCAGAAAGAGACATCAGGTTCCGGAGTACTTACACTTTTACAGCCTATGCTAATTGGAATTAATGCGATGGAGCGAATCGTTCTTCTTGTCGTCGCCTTCTTACTGCTGCGCGCAGATATTACTGTCCTGGCACAGTCTGAGTCGCCTCTCCTGCTACGCAATCCTTCTATCAGGCGGGAACAGATCGCCTTCGTCTACGCCGGCGACATCTGGGTCGTCGGGCGCGAAGGCGGCGATGCGCGTCGCTTGACAGCCGGCACCGGCATTGAAACCGATCCTGTTTTTTCACCTGACGGGAGACTAATCGCGTTCACGGGTGAGTATGAGGGAAACACTGACGCCTACGTAGTCGAAGCCGCGGGCGGAGTGCCACGCCGTCTGACATATCATCCCAGTGCGGACTTGGTTGCGGGCTGGACGCCGGACGGAAGCAGCGTACTCTTCCGCTCGCAACGCGACAGTTCTACTTTTACGCCGCGTCTCTTCACGATGCCGCTCGCTGGCGGCCACCCGAGCGAAGTGCTGCTCCCGCAGGCGTCCGAAGGCTGCTACTCGCCGGACGGCGGTCGCCTGGCTTATGTCCCGCTACTACGCCCCTTCGGTCAATGGAAACGTTACCGCGGCGGGCGCACGACGCCCGTGTGGATCGCGAACATCGCCGACTCGAGCATTGAAAAACTGCCGCGCGAGAACTCGAACGACTTCAATCCGATGTGGGTCGGCGACAAGGTGTACTTCCTGTCGGACAGGGATGGGGCGGTGACGATTTTCTCCTACGACTCACAATCGAAGAGGGTCTCACAAGTCGTGAGGAACACCGGGCTCGATATTAAGTCTGCGTCAGCCGGGGACGGAGTGATCGTGTACGAGCAGTTCGGCTCGCTCCACACGCTCGACCTGGGTTCAGGAAAGACGAAGCGTGTGTCGGTGCGCGTCGCGGGCGACGTGCCTTCAGTGCGTCCGCGCTTCGTGAAGGTCGCCGCCAATATCCGCAATGCGGCTCTTTCGCCCTCGGGCGCGAGAGCCGTCTTCGAGGCTCGCGGCGAAATCCTGACTGTGCCCGCCGAGAAGGGGAGCGTGCGGAATCTGACGAACACCTCTGGAGTTGCCGAACGCGACCCGGCATGGTCGCCCGACGGCAAGTGGATCGCTTACTTCTCGGACGAGGCGGGCGAGTACGCGCTCCACCTTCGCCCACAGAGTGGCATGGGTGATGTGCGCAAGATCAACCTCGGCAACCCGCCGTCTTACCACTACTCGCCCGTCTGGTCGCCCGACAGCAGGAAGATCGCTTATACCGACAAGCGGCTCAACCTCTGGTGCGTGGACATCGAGCGCGGGACGCCGCCGGTGCGCGTGGACACGAACACATATGACAACCCGTTTCGCGTGATGGACCCGGCGTGGTCGCCCGACTCGCGCTTCATCGCCTACACCAAGCAACTCAAGAACCGCCTGGGCACAGTCTTCATCTACTCGCTCGAGGAGAACAAGACCCGTCAGGTGACCGACAACATGAGTGACGCGCGCTTCGCGCAATTCGACAAGGACGGCAAGCACCTCTACTTCACCGCGAGCACCAACTCGGGGCCGACTTCGGGTTGGCTTGACATGTCGAGCTTCGGCCGGCAGGTGACGCGCTCGGTCTACGTCGTCGTCCTGCGCAAAGACCTCCCTTCGCCGCTCGCGCCGGAAAGTGACGAGGAGAAGATTCTCGAAGAGCAGAAGACGAACAATCCTGAAGAAAAGGGCGAGCCGCGACCGGGGCCGCCGCCTACTCCTACTCCTCCCACACTCGGCGACTTGACGGCCGACGCGCTCGCCGACGCGCCATCTGATACTCTCGCCACTTCATCAACTGGAACATCTGCGGCAGAGCCTCAAGATCAGGAATCTGGTCAAGCCGGACCCGCCGGAGCCAGTCGCGCCGCGAACAAAAAGCCCGATCCGGTGCGCATTGACTTTGAAGGCATAGACCAGCGTATCCTCGCGCTCCCGATCCCGCCGCGTAACTACGCTAGCGTGCGGGCGGGCAAACCGGGGACGCTCTTCATCCTTGAGAACGCGCCCGCGCCCACGGACACACCTGGAGCCATCCTCCACCGGTTCGACCTCGCGAAGCGCAAAGTCGAAAAGGTCCTTGAAGGTGTCACCTCCTTCGACCTCTCCGCCAACGGCGAGAAAATGCTCTTCCGGCAGGGCACCGGGCAAGGCGGGCAGGACGCCCCGGGCGGACCTGCCGGGCAGGACGGTCGCTGGTTTATCGTCTCGGCGACACAGCCGATCAAGCCGGGGGAAGGCTTAATCATTACGAATGTGATGGAAGTCCGCATCGACCCGCGCGAAGAGTGGCGGCAAATGTACCGCGAGGCGTGGCGCATCCAGCGCGATTTCTTCTACGACCCGAACCATCACGGGCTTGACATTGCGGCGACGGAAACAAGATATGAGCCGTTCTTGAATCAGCTCGCTCACCGCACAGACCTCAACTACCTGCTACAAGAGGCACTCGGCAACATGGTCGTTGGGCACCACAACACCTTCGGCGGCGACCTGCCCGAGCCGACGCGCGTCATGGGCGGTCTGCTCGGCGCTGACTACCGTATCGAGAACGGGCGCTACCGCTTCGCCCGCATCTACAACGGTGAGAACTGGAACCCTTCATTGCGCGCGCCGCTGACGCAGCCCGGCGTTAACGTCCGTGAAGGCGAATACCTGCTTGCCGTCCAGGGGCGTGAACTCCGCGCCTCGGATAACATCTACAGCTTCTTCGAGGGCTCGGCGAACAAGTCGGTCGTCCTCAAGGTCGGTCCCAACCCCGACGGCACGGGCGCGCGCGAAGTCACGGCGGTTCCGGTCGCGAGCGAGACGGGACTTCGCAACCTCGCGTGGATCGAAGGCAACCGCCGTAAAGTCTCGGAAATGACCGGCGGGCGGGTCGCTTACGTCTATCTCCCGAACACCTCGACCGCCGGCTACTCGAATTTCAACCGCTACTACTTCGCCCAGATAGACAAAGATGCGGCGGTCATCGACGAGCGTTTCAACGGCGGTGGCACCGCCGCCGATTACATCGTTGACTACCTGCGACGCCCGCTGATGAACTACTGGGCGACGCGCGAAGGCGCCGACTTCACCACGCCGGTCGGCTCGATCTTCGGCCCGAAGGTGATGATCATTAACGAGTACGCCGGCTCGGGTGGCGACGCTCTACCCTGGTATTTCCGCCGCGCGAAGATCGGCCCCCTGATAGGCAAACGCACCTGGGGCGGGCTCGTCGGCATCTACGACTACCCACAACTCATTGACGGCGGCACTGTCACTGCGCCGCGCGTCGCCTTCTATAACCCTGAGGGTGAGTGGGATGTCGAAAACAACGGGGTCCCACCGGATATCGAGGTGGAGCTAGACCCGCAGGCGTGGCGGCGGGGGCATGATCTGCAACTCGAAAAGGCGGTTGAAGTCGTCATGGAAGCTTTGCGCAAGAATTCGCCGCACGAGCCTCGCAAGCCTGTTTACCCCAATTACCAAAGGGTGACGAGAACAAGATAGTGAGTATTGGGCAAAGTTGATGAGCGGAAACAGGAGCGTTGTTTACGTTCCGCTCTAAACTCTGAGCTCTGATTTGTTGGTCTGGGTGGGAACACAGGACATCGAGGCGTTGTTGATGATGATGACGCCTCCGCCCTGCTTGACATCACCGGGATTTCGGACTTCATCGAGAAGAAGACGCTCGTTGCGTCGGTTATCATCACGCCCATTCTGCACTGTTCGAAGTAAGCAGGCGGTTTGTGACCCGCGCGCACGTCCCTGCCTGCCCTTTCGAAGACACCGGACACGGACTCCTCTAATTCAGCCTGCGCCACGGCCTCGGGCATAAGTCAACCATTCGCCTATGGGTCGCACTTATTCGGGTGAAAAATGCGACAGGCTTGCGGGACGGGTGAGATAGGGACGGAAGTTGGCGACGAATGCTTGGAAATCCGCCGACTTCTGAAAGCCTTCTGTGTGATGCTGGAGCGTCTGCCAATGCACCGTCAACCAGTATGTCAGCGGCTGGTCCAAGTCAGTGCCGAATTCATGGCTGATGTAGCCCTCCTGACGCACGAGGATCGGAAGACCGGCTTCCATACCACGCCGAAACAACTCCTCCTCACCCGAGCGAGTCTCGAATTTCGTCACCTCCACGACATCCACGTTAGTCACCGATCTGATAAAAGGCAAGGCTTTCGGGCTTGCCCCTCCTCGGAGCTGGAGTACTGGGAAAGGTCTGCACAACGGAAAATTCTTTAAGATCGATCTTCGAGACCTCGCCGGCGCCGTGGTTCGTGAGATAAACGGTGCTTGGCTCGTCCGGCGGGAAGGCGAAGTTCATCGGCCCTGCGCCAACAATCAAAGTCTTCAAGGACTGTAGCGTCGCTGCATCCACAATCGATAATGTATTCCATTTGAACGCGGAGATCAGAAGATACTTGCCATCGAGCGTCACACGGATGCGGGACTCCTTGTCGACTTCAAGCGGGAGTTCGGGAAGGTTTGGCAGTTCTACTGTCTGCAACAAGGTGTCCTTGACGGCATCGATTACATAGAATGCCAGCGTCCGCGGACGGTTCGGATTGGGTAGCGGCGAACCCATGTGACTCATCACGTATAATCGGGTGCCATCAGGCGATAGCGAAAGACCTTCACCCCCGTCGGTAACGTCTATCCGCTTCGCAACGCGGCGGCCCCGGGTGTCGATGACGTTGAGAAATGACGTGTCCTTGTTCGAAACGTACGCCTTGGACCTGTCAACGGTCATCGCGATGAAATGGCCGCCGTGGGTGCCCATCTCAACGACTTCAACGACACTTCTTTGATGCGGGTCGATCACCACCACGACATTGCTCTCGTCACAGGTCACCCACAGCGAACCGTCGGGATGGACGGCAATGCCGTGCGGTCCGAGGTACGGGTGAACGTCAATGGTGCCGAGCGACTGCATCGTGACGAGATCAGCGACGGCGATTTCATGTCCAGGATGGACGTTGTTACCGTAGACGCCGTCGCCGTAGATCGACGCGTATGCGAAGCGCCCATCGGCCGACAGCGCCATTTCATGAGGGTGCGCCGGAACGGCGACACTTCCGACGAACTGGCGTGTCTTTATGTCAAAGAAATCGAAGGTGTCTTCCAGCTTGTTCAAGATGACAAGCCGCACTCGCTTTTGATCGTTCATCGCGGAATTCCGGTCAAGACGTAACTTTGTATGATCATTGGATGGGAATCATTTGGTCTTCGTAATCTGGCATCAAC
>JACDEG010000244.1:0-5861 GCA_013816505.1 Pyrinomonadaceae bacterium
CCCGCGCTCGTTGAACCGGCGGGCACAGCCCGCCTCTAAACTGACCGTCCATTCAATCAAAAATCGCTCTATCGTCTGAAAAGTTTTCTGACAGTTGCGTTCCGTGCTCGCTAATGTAATCGAGCAGAATCAGCGCCGCTGCTTCGCTGTCGACGCGCGCCGCGATGTGTTCTGGTTTGACGCCAGATCGACGAAGTTTCATCTCCGCCGCGTGCGAGGTCAGCCGTTCATCCTGCAACTGCACGGGCACGCCGAGCGACAGTTCGAGGTTGCGTGCGATGCGCCGGGATTCATACGCGGCGGCGCCTTCCGTGCCGTCCATATTAAGCGGCAAACCGACGACCACCATTTGCGCGTCAAAGCGTTCACGCAACTCGGCAATCTCGCGTAGCAACTTCTTCCAGTTGGCGCGGTGAAGAAACGGGAGTGGGCGCGCTGTCAGACGGAGTTCGTCAGAGACGGCGACGCCGACCCGCTTCGTACCGAGGTCGATTGACAAGAGCCGTCCTGTCGGCTGACTCACGTCAGTTTGCTCATCGGGCGTCAGGGGGTTACTCGTCATAAAAACATTCGTGGGGACATCCCGCGAGTATAGCGCAAGCCCTTCGGCGAGTACCATCAGAGGGTCGCTTGCACGCCGTCTCGGGGCTACTGTATGATCCGAAAGCGCTTCATTGTGAGGCGCCAGAGTGTTTTATCGGCCACTCCGATACGTCGCGCAAGAGACGCCTTCAGAGGAGAATTAATGTCATTTCGAAGCAAATTTATTCTCGTCGTTTTCTCGGCCACGCTGGCGTTGTACGCCGTCGTCGGCGGGTGGATGTCGATGCACGCGCAGCAACAGCAGAACGATCCGGGTCAGCAACTGCGCATTTTCGAAAGTGTGTTACAGCACATTCAACAAGACTATGTCGACGAGCCGGATTTGAACAAAGTCCGTTCGGGCGCGCTGCGTGGGTTGGCCTACGGTCTCGATCCGTATTCGACATATCTGACGGCAGAGCAGGTGCGGGGCTATCGTGCGAACCCGGACGCAAACCTTGTCAGCATCGGCGCCGAGCTTTCACAATTCGCTTCCTACCTGTACGTCATCGCGCCGGTCAAGCGAGGCCCCGCGGAGCAGGCCGGGGTGCTGGCGGGCGACATCATCGAATACATCGACAACAAAGCGACGCGCGACATTTCTCTGTACGATGCGCGGCAGTTCCTAAACGGCGCGCCGGGGTCCGAAGTCAAACTCCGAATTTTGCGCTCCGGCACGCGCCCGCTGACATTGACGGTGAAGCGCGGCGCCGTCGCCGTTCCGGCAGCGGAAGTGCGGATGGAAGCGGGGCGCATCGGCGTCGTCCGCGTTAACAGTCTGACCGACGGTGAATCCGAAGACATTCGCGCGCGCGTGCTGGAAGCACAGAAGCAGGGCGCGCAGAAGTTGATTCTCGATCTACGCGGCGTGGCCGGCGGGTCGCTGGCGGAGGCGGTGCGGGTCGCCAACTTCTTCATCCGCGACGGTGCTCTGGCGCAGACGGTCGCGCGCGGTAACAAGACCCTGAAGACGTACACCGCCGATCCGAAGGAGACGATCTTTGACGGCGCCACCTCGGTGCTGATCGACCGCGGCACTGCCGGCGCGGCGGAAGTGATCGCTTCCGCATTTATCGAGCGTAAGCGCGGCGATGTGGTTGGCGAAAAGAGCTTCGGCGCAGGGGCCGAGCAGCAGTTATTCACGCTCCGCGGCGGCGACGGGCTGTTGCTGACAACGGTCAAATGGGCTTCGACGAGCGGTAAACCATTTCTCGCCACCGGCGTCTCGCCGTCCGTCGAGGTGAAACGTCCCGAGTTGGCCGAGGCGATTGACCCGGACGACTTGACCGGCAACGACGACGATGCGATTGCGCGGCCCGGAACCACGCCCGACAAGCGCGAGGTCGCACCGGAAGCAACAGCTTCGCCGAAGCCGCCGAGCGAAGACGTGCAGCTTAAAAAGGCGCTTGAATTGCTGCGCGAAAAGGACAAGCCGGCGGCGGCGCAACGCGCGGCGTAACAATCAACATCAGTTGAGCAGGGGAGACAGGCCGGGGGATATCCAAGTTCCTCCGGCCTCGCTGTTTTTCAAAAGTGATAAGTGACAGGTGACAGGTAACAAGAGAGGCCAGCCGGCATCGCACTGCTACGGTACTAACCTGCTGCCGGGCCACATCAGTGAACCTGTTGTTGAAAGACTGCACCACCCGGCATCAACATTGACCTTCCTGTCACTTGTCACCTTTAACAGATGTCAGAGCGGGATGTTGCCGTGTTTCCTCGGTGGGTTGGTGTCGCGTTTATTGGCGAGCAGTGATAAGGCGCGAATCAGCTTCGGGCGGGTGTCGGCGGGTTCGATGATCTCGTCGATGAAGCCGCGCTCGGCGGCGACGTAGGGGTTCGCGAACTTCTCCTCGAACTCGGAGACGAGCGCGCGCCGCGCCTCAAGCTGATCCGTGGCCTCGCCGATCTCACGGCGGTAGAGCACGCCGACGGCTCCCTCGGCCCCCATCACCGCGATTTCGGCGGTCGGCCAGGCGAAGTTGATGTCGGTGCGGATGTGCTTTGAAGCCATCACGCAGTAAGCGCCGCCGTAGGCTTTGCGTGTGATGACGTTGATCTTCGGGACGGTCGCTTCGGCGAAGGCATAGAGCAGTTTCGCGCCGTGTCGAATGATGCCGCCATGTTCCTGGCGCACGCCGGGCAGAAAGCCGGGCACATCTTCAAAGACGATCAGAGGGATGTTGAAGCAATCACAGAACCGTACGAAGCGCGCGGCCTTGACGGAAGCGTCGATGTCGAGCACGCCCGCCAGGAACGCCGGCTGGTTGGCGACGATGCCGACGCTTTGCCCGCCGAGCCGCGCGAACCCGACGACGATATTGGGCGCGTAGAGTTCGTGGACCTCGAAGAAGTACCGCTCGTCGACGACCGCGTGAATCACGTCCCGAATGTCATAAGGTTGATTCGAGGCTTCCGGCACCAGTGTGTTAAGACCCGGCTCAATACGGTCGGACGAATCAGAAGTCGGTTGACGCGGCGGGTCATCGGCGTTATTCGAGGGAATGAATGATAGCAATTCCCGCACGATCTGAAGCGCGTGCTGGTCTGAGTCGGCGGCGAAGTGGGCGACGCCGGAGATGCGGTTGTGCGTGTCGGCCCCGCCGAGCGTCTCCTTTGAGACGTCTTCGTGCGTTACCGTCTTGATGACTTCCGGGCCGGTGATGAACATGTAGGAAGTGTTCCTGACCATCACGTTAAAGTCTGTGATCGCCGGGCTGTAGACGGCGCCGCCGGCACACGGCCCCATCATGCAACTGATCTGCGGCACGACGCCCGAGGCGAGCGTGTTGCGCAGGAAGATGTCGGCGTAGCCGCCGAGGCTGACGACGCCCTCCTGAATCCGCGCGCCGCCCGAATCGTTGAGGCCGACGACGGGCGCGCCGACTTTCATCGCCATGTCCAACACCTTGCAAATCTTTGCGGCGTGCGTTTCGGACAGCGAGCCGCCGAAGACGGTGAAGTCCTGCGCGAAGACGAACACGCGCCGCCCGTCGACGAGGCCGTGCCCGGTCACCACGCCGTCGCCGGGGTAGAGCTGTCGTTCGAGTCCGAAGTCGCGCGAGCGGTGGACGACGAATTGGTCGAACTCCTCGAACGTGTGTTCGTCGAGCAAGAATTCGACGCGCTCGCGTGCGGTCAGCTTACCGTCGGCGTGCTGCTTGGCGACGCGCTCCGGGCCGCCGCCGCGCGTCGCGTCCTGCCGGCGCTCTCGCAGCCGGTCGAGTTTATTTTGGTGGTTGACGAATTGTTCCGGTGTCGATGTCATAGAGTCTCTGACGGCACGTAACCTTTGCAGTAAGGCAAAAGTAAAAAGGCAAAGCTGACAGTCAATCCGCGATTGCCTGATGTGATTGATGGCGCGTCGGAAGCATGTCTGATCGGGGAGGTGTTTGCAAGTTCACCTTTTCGTTGCGGTTGCCGCGCTAAAGAGTTAGGCCACCATCCGGCGGCGCAGAGAGCGTAGCGCCCACTCGGTAGAGATGAACGCAGTGGCCAACAAGTAGACGACTTCGTAAGCGTGATGCGTGCGCAGCGTGCCCGTCAGTAATGCGCGGGCGATGTCAATCGCGCTCGTCAGAGGAATCGCCCACGCGACCCACTGGAGCGCCGCCGGCAGCACCTCGACGGGGAACCACACGCCGCAGAGGAAAATCGCCGAGAAGTAGAGGTTCAGATAGAGGTTGTACGAATCGATGTCGTGGATATGCGCGGTGATGGCGAGTGACAGCGCGGCGGCGAAGAAGCAGGCTAACAAGAGTGGCAACGGCGCGAACACCGCGAGTGGGGAAGTCGCCGCGCCGAAAAAGTAGAGCACTAACAGGATGATGAAGGAGTCGATCAGAGCCTTCGTCGTCGCCCAGCAGATTTCGGCGAACGCCAGCGATTCGACATCGACCGGCGTGGCGAGAATCGCGTCGAAGGTCGATTGGTAGACCATCCGAAAGTAAGAGCCGTATGTCGTCTCGAACAGAGAGCGCGAGATGACCGTGAACGCCAGCACGCCCGCTCCGACGAATGACAGATAGGGCAGTCCCGTGACTGTCGAACCGATCAGCGAACCGATGCCCCACCCGAACGCGAAGATCATAAAGAACGGCTCGATCAGCGGCGCGGCCAATTCCATCTTCCACAGGCGCAGATAAACTTCCAGATGTCTCAACCAGACGGCGCGCACATCACGCAGGTTAACGCGCGCGATGGCCAGCCAGGCGCGCGCGTTCGGTGGCGGCTCCTGTCGAGTGCGCGAAGCGGAGGACTCGTCGCGGGTCAGGTCATGTGTGACGGAGGACTGCATCAACGGCGTCGTGTTCTTCGAGATTCAAGGTCAAAACTTATCGGCATTATTGTAAACGTCGATTTGCTTGTTCGATTTCGGTAAAAGGAAACTGTCTGCTTTCGATGAGCGCGATCAATTCGTCGAGCGCAGAGTGCGCGCGCCGCGCGAGTTCCGGCGGGTAACCGTAGCGTTGCGAGTTGACTTGAAACTCTTCTTCATCGAGGACGCGGAATGAAAAGTCGGGCGCGATCAGCACGTCGATATCGAGGTCTGTAAAACTGAGCGTGTGCCCGTCGAAGATGGCGGGCGTGTTGACGTTGCAATAGTAATTGCGCAACGCGCCGGTCGGTTCGCAAAAGCGGAAGACGTTGTACCAGCGGTCGGTCCAGTAATACTCTGTGCTGAGTGTGCCGGGAAGAATCGTGCCGAGCAGCGGGTGGCGAATTTCTTCAGCGAACGCGGCGTCGAGCACCAGGAGCGTGCCGGTCTGACTGACGACGGTTGCCGGCCAGCGTCGATGCACGCGCCCGTCGTACTTGCGCGCCTGCACCTCGATGCGAAGTGGTTCGCCGCTCGTCGTTTCATTCGGCAAAAGTCTCGTCTCCTTCCAAGCCTTCGCCGCCCACGGTGTCGAGAAACACGTCCTCCAGATTTGACGGGCGAAGCAGCACGCGGCGACCTTCGTAAAATTTCATCAGAGGCATCAGTTGTTCCGGCGTTTCGCCGAAGTAGAGATGTGCGCCGGCGCGTTCGACCGCGCGCACCGGTGCGTTGCGGTCAAATGTTTGGAGCGAGAGACCATCTGCGTCCCGCGCTTCGAGCGTGTAGGCGGCGACTTGCTGCGCGATCAATGCCTGCGGCGCGCCCTCCGCGCGAATCCGCCCGCGGGCGACAATCAAGAGGCGGTCACACAGACGCTCCGCTTCATCCATGTAGTGCGTCGAGAGAAGAATCGTGAGTCCCGTGTGCCGGCGCAGTTCTTCGAGACGCTGCCATATTT
>JACDEG010000244.1:5871-8898 GCA_013816505.1 Pyrinomonadaceae bacterium
ATATTTCCTGGCGCACCTGCGGGTCGAGTCCGGTGGTTGGCTCGTCGAGCACGAGCATGCGCGGCTCGTGCAGCAGCGCGCGTGCGATCATCAGACGCCGCTTCATCCCTCCTGAAAGCTGTTCGACGCGCGCCTCGGCACGCCGTTCAAGACCGACAAAGCGAAGCAGTTCGTCGGTGCGTGCGCGTGCGCGTCCGCGTGTCATCTGATAGTAGCGGGCGTAGACGAGAAGGTTCTGCCGGACGGTGATGTCCGGGTCGAGATTGTTCTCCTGCGGGACGACGCCGATCAACGAGCGGACGCGCCGCGCGTCGCGGCGCACGTCGAACCCTTCGACGCGGAGTTCGCCGGCGGTCAGCGGCGTGCGGCAGGCGATCATCCGCATCGTCGTCGATTTGCCGGCACCGTTCGGGCCGAGCAGTCCGAAGGCTTCACCGCGCCGCACCGCAAAGTCGATGTGATCGACGGCGAGTCGCGTCCCGTAAATCTTCGTCAACCCTTCCGCGGTGACGACCGTATCTTCCAGCGTGCTCATAACATTGATAGGGACTCTTGAAGGGATGAGGGACTCTTAAGGGATGAGGGCGAAGGGATGAAGGATGAATGAAAACCAGAAGACAGAATGCAGCACACAGCAGGAAACAAGCCGTACTTTATCTGCGGTATTCCGTATTCTGTATTCTGTATTCCTGTTTCATCCCTCATCCCTCATCCTTCATCCCTCATCCCTTATTGCACGGACACCGTTGCACAGTGTCCCGATGCCCTTGACCTCGACCTCGACCACGTCGCCGTCCGCGAGGGGGCCGACGCCCGCCGGCGTGCCAGTGGCGATCAGGTCGCCGGGTTCAAGCGTCATCACGTGAGAGATGTAACGAACAATCTCGGCGACCGGGAAGGCCAACAGACTGGTGCGCGCATCCTGTCGCGTCGCGCCGTTGACGCGGGTCTCGACACGCAGGTCGCGCGGGTCGAGACCGGAGACGATGAACGGCCCGAACGGACAGAACGTGTCGAAAGATTTGCCGCGTGTGAACTGGATGTCTTTGCGCTGAATGTCGCGCGCCGTGACATCATTGACGCAGGTGTAGCCGAGGACGTAAGCGAGTGGGTCATCATCCTCGGCCAGGCGGCGCGCCCTCCGTCCGATAACGACACCGAGTTCTCCTTCATGCTCGACCCGGTTGGAGACGGGAGGGAGCAGGATGGGTTCGAGGTGTGAAATGACTGACGACGGGGGCTTCAGAAAAAGAAGTGGCTCGTCGGGCATGGCGTTGCCGAGTTCGGCGGCGTGGTCGCGGTAATTGCGCCCGATGCAGACGATTTTGGAAGGGATGACGGGTGACAGAAGGCGGACTTCGGTGAGCGGAAGCGACTCGCCGAGAGTCTGTACCGAACCTTCCCGCGTCAACGATTCAAGGTGCGCGCCTTCTTGAAGCACGGAGACCATTTCCGATTCATCAATCAAACCGAAAACCGGCTCCGCAAACTGCTGATGTGTGAACCGACAGAGTTTCATAGACACCCCACATATGAGGGATGAGGGCGGAGGGATGAAGGATGAATCCAGGAATACAGAATACAGAACACGAACCGTCGAAGATCGGGGACGGCGTGTTTTCTTAGTTCTGTGTGCTGTGTCCTGAATTCTGTGTTCTGGTTTTCATTCATCCCTCCGCCCTCATCCTTCATCCCTTAGAAATCCTTCATCCCTCATCCCTCATCCCTCATTATTCGGAACGATTCCAGACTTGACCTCGGACGGCGGGCTGGAGTTCCCGGCGTTATCGAGGGCGGTCAGATAATAATAGTACTTGGTGCCTGTCTGCACGGTGTCGTCCTGAAACGTCGTGCGCTCGGTGGGCGTGCGGTTCAACTTCGTCCACTGATCTGTGGGCAGTTGGGGGTCAGTTGAGCGAAAGATGTTGTAGCCGACAACATCAGGTTCAGGATTGGCGGCGAAGAAGATCGAGATCCGCGCCACATCGCCGATGGTCCGAACCCCGTCAATGGAGATATTTTCGGGTGCGCGCGGCGGGAACGTATCGCGCGGAGCGGACGGAACGGCATTGGAGTTGAGACTCTCGATCTGGGTCACGTCGCCGACGCCGAGCGACACAGTGCGCACGACGTAGATGTACTCTTCGCCGAACGTGAATGCGCGGTCGACGTATTCGGTGCGTGTGAGCGGTGAAGAATTAAGCGGCGTCTGCGCCAACTGGTTTTGCGAACGGTCGGAACGATAGACGTTGTAGCCGAGAATGTTCGCTGGGGTCGAGCCGTCGACGTTGGCGAGTGGGGGTTGCCAGCGGATGACGATGGCGTTCTCGCCGACTTCAGGAATGGCGACGACGGGTGGCTCGCTGATACGCACCGCCGGCTCGACCCGCAGGAAGTTTGAGAACGCGGCGCGTTGCCCAGAGGCGTTGACGTAGCGCAGAGCGTAACGCAGCCGCACGGGTTCGTTCAGCGTCAGTGTGTCTTGATAAGAGAGCGTGTCCTGGCTGCCGAGGATAGCATCGTATGGCACCGAACCGATTAAGGTCGCGCGTGCGCCGAACTCGTCTTCGGTGAGCGGCAGAGGCGCCGAGGTTGGTTCGGCCAGACGATAGACATCGATCCGCCGTATGCTCTGCACACTGTCGTCGGGCGCGTTGCGGCGCGGCGCAGGCCAACTGAGAATGACCTGATTGCCGCGCTGGATGCCGGACAGCAGTTCGGTCCGTTGCGGGACGCGCTCGCTCGGCGGCAACGGCGGTCGACGTTTACCGCACGACGCGAATGCGAGGCACGCGACGGCAGACGCCAGCACAAAAGCGCGAAAGATAATCCGGTCGCGTGAAGAGATGGCCGCGGTTGTTTTACGCACTTCGGTTCGCTGCGAGACAAACAAAGAGGGAAAGCTTTAATCTGACCGCCGCCGTCACGGGTTTGGATGGGGAACGAAGCATCGTCGGACATGCCGTCACGCCGTTAGTGACGTTGGCGAATCACAGAACATAACGGCTCAAGTCTTGATCCTTGACG